>NZ_CALUHA010000005.1:0-103030 GCF_944320325.1 Alistipes megaguti | reverse complement strand
CGTAGCCACCTACCGCTATTTCAAGGACATCGAGAAGGACAATCTGATCTCGAAGTAGCCGGAGTTAAGGGGGGGGGTCCTCCTTCCGGAAGGGAGCCAAACGCTCCTCTCCGAAGCATCCAGCCACAGAAAAACCCCGCAAGGCATCAAGCCTCGCGGGGTTTTCGTTTGCAATCAAACGGATGACGCTACTCCTTCACCAGTTCGATGTGGTCCAGACAGAAATAGGCGGGATCAAAGTCCTTCAAAGGATCAATGCCCTGCGGAGTAAACGTCAGTTTGTCGACACTGCCCAGCGAGGAGAGATCCACCTTGACCCAACCGGCTTCAACCGTGCCGTTCTTCACCAACGTCACATCCACCGTGCCGGTCGAGGCATTGTCCAACGAGCCGGTGATCCGATAGCTGAACGTACGATCCTTGACCGCCGAGGAATCGTACTTGTAGTAGGTATCCAGCAGTGTCGAGGGCGCCATGTAGAGATATGCCACCTTGCGGGGTGAAATGAATTCGATCGTGGGAGTCGTGTGGAGGTAGCCGGGCATGCTGCTGTAACTGTAATAAGCCACAGCAAACGTCTCGGTCGAGCAGGCTCCCGATTCCGCATAAACTGAGAATTGATTGGCGAAATCGTGCGAGGTCGCCGTCGTATTATAGTTCTGCGACAGCACGAAACCGGCCCAGGTATCCCACTTATAGCTGCCGCCATCCGAATAATAGGATCCGAACCAGACATTGTCATCGGGCGTGCCGAAGAGCGGAAGATCGATGTACGTGGAGCCGGACTGATCCTGCTGGCCGTAGAACGAAACATACGACTTGCCCCAGAAGACGTTTTTGTGGGTCGCGGCCGCATCGCCTCCGACCACCTCGACATCACCCAGAACGAGCAATTTGCCTTTGATATCTATCAACCCTTCGGACGTCTCGAACGAAATGACATCATACTCCTGATAGGGGTCAATAACCCGTACGACACACGAAGCCGAAACCGTGCCGCATACCGCCTCGACGGTTGCCGTTCCCGCAGCCACGGCCTTGACCAAGCCCGTTTCCGAAACCGTTGCGACCGACTCCTTGTCGGAACGCCAAACCACACGATCCGTCGTATTGACCGGAGCGGGGGTTGCCGTCAACTGAAGCGTCTGGCCGATATCAAGCGTCTGCTCCGTAACATCCAACGATACACCCGTAGCCGGAACCTGCGCAGTTCCCTCCTTGTCGTCATCCGAACAGCCGACAAAGACCATCGAAGCCATCAGTGCGACAGCCGATGCCAATAGAATTCTTTTCATGTTGTTGAGTGAATTAAATATGTGCATAAAATAAAAAATCCGATCCCGGACCTCCCCGAAATCGAATCTCTATCCATACACAGCTTGAAACACACGCTTCCTGCGCCCCTCAGCCGATTTGCACGATGTTCCGTTCTCCGCAGATACACCCCGATAAGATTCAATCCCCGACGGGAAGTGCAAGGCAGGTCTTCTGGCTCGTCCCGGTTGCAACGCCTTCCCGGTCCTGCGGGACCAGTGGCCAAAGCGTGTCGCAACCTCCTTACGGGACTTACAGCAGCGGGAACTGCTGCCGATTTTCACGGCATTCCCTTTTCATCACGCCGGGTCTGCCCGACCCTTTGTGAACCTTTGCGGTGCAAAGTTACAAAATAAATTCGTATCTTTGCCCCGCAAACCTAAAAAACATGAAATCATGAAGCACGCTTACGTGTTCCCGGGCCAGGGCGCCCAGGCCGTCGGGATGGGCAAGGACCTCTACGACAACGTTCCCGAAGCAAAGGAACTCTTCGAGAAAGCCAACGAAATACTTGGATTCCGCATCACGGACATCATGTTCGCCGGAACCGACGAGGAGCTCAAACAGACCAAGGTTACCCAACCGGCCGTATTCCTCCACTCGGTGATCATGGCCAAGGCCCTCGGCGTAAAACCCGATGCCGTTGCCGGACACTCGCTCGGCGAGTTCTCGGCACTGGTCGTTGCCGGAGCCCTTTCGTTCGAGGACGGTCTGAAACTCGTCTCCAAACGTGCCATGGCCATGCAGGCCGCCTGCGAGGCTCAGCCCGGTACGATGGCTGCCATCCTCGGTCTGGAGGACAAGGTCGTCGAGGAGATCTGCGCTTCGACCGACGGTGTGGTCGTTGCCGCCAACTACAACTGCCCGGGACAGTTGGTAATCTCGGGAGCCGTCGAGGCTGTCGAGGCCGCCTGCGAGAAGGCCAAGGCTGCCGGCGCCCGCCGCGCCCTGCGTCTGCCCGTCGGCGGTGCGTTCCACTCGCCGCTGATGGAGCCCGCCAAGCAGGAGCTCGAAAAGGCCATCCACGAGGCTCCGTTCCAGACCCCCTCGTGCCCGATCTACCAGAACGTAGACGCAAAACCCTATACCGATCCGGCCGCCATCAAGGCCAATCTGATCGCCCAGCTGACGGCCCCCGTGCGCTGGACCTACATCGTCAAGAACATGCTGGCCGACGGCGTGACGGAGTTCACCGAACTCGGCCCCGGCACGGTGCTCCAGGGTCTGATCCGCAAGGTCGACGCCAACGCCACCGTCGAGTCGAAATCGACGCTGTAGTGCCTCCGCGGTTGAGATCCGCGCAAGACAAGAAAATAACGACCTGTAATTCAGGTCGTTATTTTTTTATTGTCCCAAAAGGCGAAAACTTTATTAAATTTATTAAAAACTTTGCATTATTTAAATATTCTTATTACATTTGCATAATTACTAAAAAACAGCCTGAAAGGATGACATCACTCACCGAATTTTTCAACAAACACGAAGACGAGGCCCTGAAGGGCATTTCTCACAAAAACAGCATCATCAAGCGCAATATCATCGCGCACATGGCCGTCAACGGCGAATGTACGCTCTCGGAGCTGACCAAGGAGCTGCACATCAGCGTCCCCACGATCACCAAACTGGTTCAGGAGCTCGTCGAGGAGAACATCGTCACCGATCTGGGCAAAGTCGAAACCCCCGGAGGCCGCCGTCCCAACATCTTCGGTCTGGCCAATTCGGCCATCTACTTCGCCGGAGTCAACGTCGGCCGCGACAACATGCGCTTCCTGATCACCGACCTGCAGAACAACATCATCAAGGAGGAGAACGACTTCACGTTCGAACTCATCGACCGCCCGCAGTGCATCGACCGCATCTGCTCGAACATCGAAAACTTCATCGCCAACTGCGGCATCGACCGCGGCAAGATCCTCGGACTGGGCGTCTGCATGACCGGCCGCGTCAACCCTGCCACGGGCCGCAGCTACAAATACTTCACCTCGAGCGAGCAGTCGCTGCGTGACATCATCGAACAGCGGGTCGGCATCCGCGTGCTGCTCGAAAACGACACCCGCGCCCGCTGCTACGCCGAGTACACCTGCGGCAAATCGAAGGACGAAAGCAACGTCCTCTACCTCCACATGGGCCGGGGCGTGGCCATCGGCATCGTTGTCGACGGACAACTCTACTACGGCAAGAGCGGGTTCGCCGGCGAATTCGGCCACATCCCCTTCTTCGACAACGAGATCATCTGCTCGTGCGGCAAAAAGGGCTGCCTCGAGACCGAGGTCTCGGGTATCGCCATCGAGAACAAAATGTGCCAGCTGATCGAGAAGGGGGTCAACACGATCCTCAAGGAGAAATACGACCAGCAGAAGAGCATCCACATCGACGACATCATCAATGCCGCCAAAAACGACGACAACCTCTCGATCGAACTCATCGAGGAGGCCGGTGAGAAGGTCGGCAAGGCCGTGGCATTCCTCATCAACACGTTCAACCCCGAGACGGTGATCGTCGGCGGAAACCTCGCCGCGGCAGGCGATTACATCATGCTGCCGCTGAAGTCCGCCACGAACAAATACTCGCTAAATCTGGTCTACAAGGATACGAAGTTCCGCGTCTCGAAGATGAGCGAAAACGCCAATGCCTGGGGTGTGGCCATGCTCATCCGCAACAAGGTCATCGGACTGCGATGACGCTCGAGGGGGAGCTGATCCGGCTGCGGGCCGTCGAACCCGAGGATGCCGAACTGATCCACACGTGGGAGAACGACCCGGACGTCTGGGCCGTCAGCGGCACCACGGAACCCTTCTCGCATGAACAGATCCGGCAATTCGTTGAGCGGCAACTCCGGGGCGAAGATCTCTTCCGCTCGGGTCAGTTGCGCCTGATGATCGAGGTACCGGAGAGGTCCCGCACGATCGGGACGCTCGACCTGTTCGAATACGACCCGTTGCACGGACGCGCCGGACTGGGAATCCTGATCTACGACGCAGAGCAACGGGGCAGAGGGTATGCAGCCGATGCCGTAGAGACATTCTGCCGTTATGCACGCGAGGGGTTGCGGATGCACCAGTTGTGGTGCAACGTCGGAGCCGACAACGCGGCAAGCCTCGGACTCTTCCGCAAACTGGGATTCCGGGAGGTTGGCACGAAACGCGACTGGCTCTGGACGCCCGACGGCTACCGCGATGAGATCCTCTTCCAGAAAATCCTCGACTGACCGGAGGGAGGGGAAGTGGAGCGGCAGAACTCGCGGTCCCGGACGACGGCAGAGCGGATGCGGCCGACAGCATCAGAAACAGACGCGGCCGACAGCATCAGAAACAGACGCGGCCGACAAAATCGGGAACAGACGCGGCCGACAGCGGCACATGGAGTTCCGAAACCGATGACAGATATACAGCGAGACAAAAAAATCCCGACCCTTGTGAGGTCGGGATTTTTCATTGCCACACGGCGCAGGACTACTCCAGGCGACGCGAACCGTCGGAGATCACCACGTCGTAGATCTTCGGTTCATGCCCGTACTTGGCATTAAACTTCTCTTTGGCCGTAGCGATGAAATGGTCGTAGAGCGAGTTCTTCACCAGATTGATCGTGCAACCGCCGAATCCGCCGCCCATGATGCGCGAACCCGTCACACCGCACTCCTCGGCCACCTCAACCAGGAAATCCAGCTCTTCGCACGACACTTCGTAATCCTTCGACATGCCCCAGTGGGTCTCGTACATGCGTTTGCCTACGGTCTCGTAGTCGCCCTTCTCCAGCGCATCGCAGACATCCAGCACACGACGCTCCTCCCCGATCACGTAGCGGGCCCGCTTGTAATCCTCTTCGGAGATCTGCCCCTTGATGGCATCAAGCTGCTCCATCGTGGCACCGCGCAGGAACTCCTGCCCCAGGGCCTTGGCCACCCGCTCGCACGAAGCCCGGCGATCGTTGTAGGGCGACCCCACAAGTTCGTGTTTCACACGCGAATCCACCAGCACGAGGCGGTAATCCTTCGGATCGAACGGGAAATAGGCATACTCAAGCGAACGGCAGTCCAGACGGATCAGATTGCCCTTCTTGCCGAAGACCGAGGCAAACTGGTCCATGATGCCGCAGTTCACACCGCAATAGTTATGCTCGGTAGCCTGGCCGATCTTGGCCAGTTCGAACTTGTCGATGCCGCAGTGGAAAAGGTCGTTCAGCGCAAAGGCGAAGGTCGACTCCAAAGCCGCCGACGACGACATGCCGGCACCCAGAGGCACATCTCCGGCAAACACCGTGTCGAAACCGCCGATTACGCCGCCGCGTTTCTGCACCTCGCGGCAAACGCCGAAGATATAGTGAGCCCAGCTTTCGGCCGGTTTGTCCTCCTCGCGGAGTCCGAATTCGGAGCGCTCGTTCAGGTCAAGGGCAAAGGCGCGCACCTTGTCCGTTCCGTTGAGGCGGATGGCGGCCACGATCCCCTTGTCGACAGCTCCCGGGAAAACGAAACCTCCGTTGTAGTCGGTATGCTCGCCGATGAGGTTGATACGTCCGGGCGAGGTGAAGAGAATGGCTCCGTCGCCGAACAGTTCGCTGAACTTGCTGCTTACTTTTTCTTTCATGCTCATGGTTCTATCGTAGTTTTAAGTGATTCGAATTGTACGAAGATAGTAAAAAATCTGCAGTTTCGTATATTTCCCCTACCAAATAATCATAAACGAGATTCAACCCGAAGACGGAGCAACAGCCGGGGAGAGTGACAAAGGTGTGAAAAAGCGGCGAACAGCAGGTTTCGACTTGTAATTCCGGAAATATTCGTTACCTTTGTATATATTTCATTTCAAAAGCACCAACCTTAACTTTTCTGCGATATGCTCAAAACTCTTGCCCTGACCGCCGCCCTGCTGTTTGCCGGGGGCGTCGCTGCAGCCCAACCCAAAGTCATTGCCCACCGGGGCTACTGGACCCTCCCGGGTTCGGCTCAGAATTCGCTGGCTTCGTTCAGCAAAGCCGATTCGGTCGGAGTCTTCGGTTCGGAGATCGACGTCTGGCTCACCTCCGACAACCGTCTGATCGTCAACCACGACCGCATCTACAAGGGGACCGACATCGACATGGAACGCGACAAGGCCAACCTGATCACGCAGGTGGTTCTGCCCAACGGTGAACGCATCCCGACGCTGGACGCCTATCTCAAACTGGTCGCCTCGAAGCCCGACACTCGGCTGATTCTCGAGATGAAGTCGCTTTCGGACCTCAACCGCGAGGATCTGGCCGCCCGGAAGATCGCCCAGGCGCTGCGCAAACACAACCTGCTGGAGCGCACCGACATCATTGCCTTCTCGATCAACGCCTGTCTGGCCTTCAAGAAGCTGCTCCCCGATACGAAAATCTACTACCTGAACGGCGATCTGCCGCCCAAGAGCATCAAGGCGCTGGGGCTGGCCGGCATCGACTACTCAATGGGGGCGCTGCGCCGGAATCCCCAATGGATCAAGCAGGCCCACGACCTCGGGCTGGAGGTCAACGTTTGGACGGTGGACTCGGAAGAGGATCTGAAATACTTCATCGAACAGGGCGTGGACTACATCACGACAAACTACCCCGAACGGCTGCAGGCCCTGCTGAAGGAGTAGAACAACCGGAATTCAAAATAAGAGCGGCTGATGCGGCCGCTCTTTTTCATATCCTGTCCGTCCTGTGCCGGGCAAAGGCCGACGCCCGGGATTCCGACCGTCAAGGCTCCACAACCCGGGATTGCGACCGTCTCAAGGCCCCACAATCCGGAATCCCGACCGTCAAGGCTCCACAACCGTCACCTCCACCCCGCGCTCACGCAACCGGTCCAGATAGAGCGGTTGAATGCCGCTGTCGGTGATGATCCGGTCGACGGCCTCCAGATCGCAGATCTTGCTGAAGCCCCGACGCCCGAACTTCGAACTGTCGGCCAGCACAACGACCTTCTGTGCCGCCTGAATCATGGCGTTGTTGAGCGAAGCCTCGAGCATGTTGGTGGTCGTCAGTCCGAATTCGAGGTCCAGTCCGTCGACCCCGATGAAGAGTTTGCTGCAGTTGAAATTGCGCAGCATCGACTCGGCAAAGGGCCCGACCACCGAAACCGAACTGCTGCGGGTGATGCCGCCCAGCTGGATAACGTCGACATCGGGTTCCTGCGAGAGGATCCGCGTCACGGGCACGGCGGCCGTAATGACCGTCAAATGGCCCTTGGGACGAATCTCCCGGGCCAGGAAGGCCATGGTCGTTCCCGAGGCGATGATGATCGAATCGTCGGGGGAGATCAACGCGGCGGCCGCGGCGCCGATGGCCCGTTTCTCGGCCACGTTCTTCTTCTCCTTCTCATTGACGTGACGATCGCTGATATAGGGGCTGATCAGAATGGCACTGCCATGCGTTCGATAGAGCTTCTTCTGTTGCTCGAGATAGGAGAGGTCCTTGCGGATGGTCACCTCCGACACGCGGAAGAGTTCGGAGAGCTGGGTCACCGAAATCGATCCGTTCTGCTGCAGAAGGGCCAGAATCCGGCTGTGACGCTCCGGCAGGCTCAACAAGGGTTCTTCACCAGGTTTATTCATGGGTGATGGTCTGTTTTATGAGACAATATACAAAAAATATCCCGAAAAACATGCACAAAATCGAGAAAACGGCCAATACAACTGACGTTGAAGACCATCCGGATGATTTCAAAATAAAAGACACTTCGTTTTGATATTGCGAAAAACATTTGTATTTTTGTTGCGAAACGAAATAACCCCGGCGGCCGAACTTCCCGTCCCGCTGCCACCCGAACCTTAACTACCATGTGGAAACTGCTGCAACCGCCTGCCTATAAGGCGGAAATGCCTGCCGACCAGATCGACCGCAAATACCACAAGCTGCGTCTGCAGGTCTTCATCGGCATCTTTATCGGTTATGCGGGATTCTATCTCGTCCGCAAAAACTTCTCGATGGCCATTCCCGAGTTGGCCGCCCTGGGCTTCGACACCAGCGAGCTGAGCATCGTCCTGTCGATGAACGCCGTGGCCTATGCCCTGTCGAAATTCCTCATGGGCAGCGTCTCCGACCGCAGCAATGCGCGGGTCTTCCTGCCGCTCGGACTGATCCTCACGGCCCTCTCGATGATGTTCATGATCGTCCCGGTGACGCTGCTCGGTCCCGAGCACAAACAGCTCGCCATCATCATCATGGCCATTCTGAACTTCCTGGTCGGATGGTTCAACGGCATGGGCTGGCCCCCGTGCGGACGGGTCATGACCCACTGGTTCTCGCAGAACGAACGCGGCACGAAGATGTCCATCTGGAACTGCGCCCACAACGTCGGCGGAGCCCTCGTCGGACCGATGGCCGTCTACGGAGCGCTGTGGTTCGGGTCGTGGTTCTACGGCGCGCAGTCGGAGCTCTACTTCCTGATCGGCACCTATCTCTTCCCGGCCGTCGTGGCCATCTTCATCGCCCTGCTGGCCTACGTCATGATCCGCGATACGCCGCAGTCGTGCAGCCTGCCCTCCGTGGAGAAGTGGCGCAACGACTTCCCGAAAAACTACAGTGCCAAGCAGGAGGAGGTGCTCACCACCCGGGAGATCTTCTTCAAATACGTTCTGAACAACCGCCTGCTGTGGTTCATCGCCATCGCCAACGCCTTCGTCTACATGGTGCGCTACGGCTGTCTGGACTGGGCCCCGACCTATCTGCGCGAAGCCCAGGGCTACGACATCAAGCAGGCCGGCTGGGCCTACTTCGCCTATGAGTTCGCCGCCATTCCCGGAACGCTAATCTGCGGCTGGATGAGCGACCGCTTCTTCCACGGACGCCGCGCCCTGCCCACGATCCTCTTCATGGCCATCGTCGCGGTCTTCATCTTCCTCTACTGGCAGTTCTCGTCGAACTATGTCATCGTCACCATGTCGCTCATCGCCATCGGCTTCTTCATCTACGGCCCGGTGATGCTCATCGGCGTGCAGGCCCTCGACCTGGCACCGAAAAATGCCGCCGGGACCGCAGCCGGATTGACCGGATTCTTCGGATACTTCCTCGGAACGGCCATTCTGGCCAACATCGTGCTGGGAACGGTGGCCGACCGGGCCGGCTGGGACTGGACCTTCGTGCTGCTGATCGGCGCCTGTCTGCTGGCCATTCTCTTCATGGCCTTCACCTACCGCAAGGAGAAAGAGCGCGACAAAAACCGCTGACACGGCCGCCGCACAACACGTCTCCGGCAAACCGACTGATACGCGAAAGCCTCCCGACGGTGCGTCGGGAGGCTTTTTCGTCTTTTTTTTGGGGGGGGGTGAATCGGCGGGGAAACTCGGCAAGAAAGAGACGAGAGGACAAACGGAAAGGAGCCGGCAGGAGTTGGCAGGGAGAAACAGACAGGGCCGAGCCGGTGGAAAGAACCGGCGGATCAGAGGATCGTATAGCGCCGCAACTCACGGCTGAGTTCCTTCTCGCGGCCGCCGGTCAGACGGTCGAGCAGAGCGTGGAAACGCGGCGAATGGTTGTGGTGGACCGTATGGCAAAGCTCATGCAGGATGACAAAATCCCGCAGCACCTCGGGCAGCGTCATCAGGTAGAGGCTCAACGAGATGTGGTTCTGTCCCGAACAACTCCCCCACTTCGTGCGCGAAGCGCGGATCGTGAGCTTCTCACAGCGCAGGCCGGTCGCCTCCGTCAGGCGGGCCATGCGGCCCGGGAGATCCGCCTTGGCGGCCCGCCGTAACTCCTCGATGCGGGTTTTCTGCTCCGCGGGCGGGAGTTGCGGCGGCAGGGCGGCACGTCTGCGGGCCAGCCGCTCCCGGGTGGCGAGAATCCAGTCGGCCTTCTCGTCGAGGAACGCCAGCGCCCGCCGCCGCGACACCCCGAAGGGGTAGGCGAGCCGCACGGCTCCCGTGGCCCGCACGCGAATCGAAACCCGCCGGGCCCGGGGTGACTGCGCAAGGGTCACCTCTCCCAGACGCGGATGGTCGATCACCTCGGTTATTTCAACCCATCCGGCGCGCCCTGCCGCCCCGCTCTTCCGGCCCCAACCGATCATCGCAACCACAGGGAATGCACCGAGAGCGAGTTAATGACATCAACCGAGTCGCGACGCTCTACCGAAAGCTGTTCGAAGAGGATCCGGCACCGTTCGTCGCGATAATCCAACAGCCGCAGCGTCTGTTCGCGGGTCAGCGCCACACCCGCCGCAGGGTCGAATCCGCTTGCCGACAGCTGCTTTTGCAGCAGTTCCGCCAACGGAATCTCCACGACAGGCTGCCGCTCCCCGACCCGGAAGCGCAGCGTATCGTTCTCGATGATGCAGCTCTCGGGATTCCAGACGGACAGATTGACATAACAGCGCGTGTAACGACCGTCGATATCGAACCGGGCGTTGTGGGGCAGATAGGCATCCACGGAGGAGGATGGCGAGATGGTCTCCGCAACAACCTGCGTCCACCCCCACTGCACGTAGTCGCGCATCGACTCGGGAAGAGTAGCCACCCAGTCGTCCGTGGAGCGAAGACCGAAGCGGGCAAACGTGGCGCTGTCGCGTTCGACATACTGCAGCGCCTCATACAGCTCGCGGAACTCCTTGCGGCGGGCCGTATCGGCCATCGCGACGGGAGCGAGCGAGAGGTGTCCCCGTTCGTCGAGACGCCCCAGCGCGGAGGCAAGGCGTTCGACGCGCCGCGTCTGCGACTGCAGGGCCATGCGTTCGGGCTTCAGAGCCGGAATGTAGGCCACCGCGGCAAAGACCGCCATGGCGAAGAGCACCACCCAGAGGTAACGCCCCGCACGGCGCCAGAGAAAGAGTCCGATGCAGAAGGTCATCACCACGCCGCAGGCCACAAGATAGATGCGCGGCACGGTCAGTCCGTACTCACCGACACGCCGCACCACCCCGACCCAGAACAGCACGAGAATGGGCAGCGACACGAGGCTGAAACGGTCGTAGAACCAGTCGAAGGTGCGTTTGGCCAGAGGCAGCCGCAGCGCCTTGACCAACAGGGTCGCTATCGTGAATCCGAAGACCAGATAGGCCACCCCGCCCTCGGGCAGCGACCACGTCACGAGGATCTTCAACAGATAGAGGTAGAGGACGGCGGCATAGATGACGACGGCCGGCGTGATGATTCCGTTCATCAGCACCTCCAGGACGCGCGACGAGCCCATGCGGGCCTCCTCCCAGCGGTCGAGCATCATCAGGAAGAGGGCCGGGACGGCGAAGAACTGCACGACGAAAAAGAGATCCGTCGTCAGGTGCATGACCCAGCGGGCTTCGGCGAATCCGAAGATGTAGGCCGCCGACCAGAGGATCGCCTCGAAGAGTCCGTAGGCGACATAGGCGAAGAGCATGGCCAGCACCGCCGCCCGCAGACAGACCAGCGCGTCGGCTACGAAACGGTCGTTTGCCGCGGCCCGGCGCGAGGCCAGCAGCGCCAACGGCGTGAGGATGAACAGCGTGATGACCGCCTGCGCCGAGTCCAGCCATCCGGCGAGCCCCGACCAGAGGTACAACGGCACCAGCGGGACCCATGCTACCCAGTAGATGCGGCGCCATACGGTCTGCCCGACCAGCCGGTTGACCACCAACAGCAACAGGGCGCCCCATTCCATCACCACCAGACGCGCGACAGGGGGTTCGTGCCTGGTTTCATAGCTGACGATCAGCGTCACGGTGAGAGCCAGCAGCAGAAGCAGCTCCAACGGATGACGGTGCACAACGGTTTGAAGCCCCTCGCGGAGCTCCTTCAATCGGGTACGGAAATTCCATTTCATGGCTATGTTTTTTATGATGGCACGAAATGAGGCCCCCAACGGGGCGACCGGTCCGCAGCCGAACGTCGGCAAATCACGGCTCCCGACACGGCGCGGCTCACGGCGGGCCGTAGTCTACTCGCCGATGCGCTGACGTACGACCTCGAACAACATCACGGCCGCTGCGGCCGAAACGTTCAGCGACTCGATATGACCGATCATCGGGATGGCCAGCTGTTCGTCGCAGAGTTTGAGCACCTCGCGCGAGATGCCCGTATCCTCAGCCCCCATGACCAGCACGGTCGGGCGGCGGAAGTCGGCGTCGTAAAGCAGCTTGCGGCTCTTTTCGGTGGCGGCGACCACCTGGAAACCCTCCGCCTGCAGCTGTTTGAGCGTGTTGCGGACCGACCCCACGCGGCAGACCGGAATCGTCGTCAGCGCCCCGGCCGACGAACGGATCGCCTCGGCATTGACCGGTGCGGAGTTCTTCAGGGGCGTGATGAGGCCGTGGGCCCCGGCACACTCGGCCGAACGAGCGATGGCCCCGAAGTTGCGTACGTCGGTCACCCCGTCGAAGAGGACCACCAGCGGCGTCTCATCCTCGGGAACCCGTTCGAGAATGTCCGACAGTTCGACATACTCGATGGCGGCCGTCTGAGCAACGACCCCCTGATGGTTGCCGCGCGTCAGGCGGTTCAGCTTCTCGACGGGCACCTCCTGCCAGCGGATGCGGTGGCGGATGCACAAGTCGCGGAACTCCTGCATCAACGGCCCCTCGGCCCCCTTGCGGATGTAGAGTTTTTCGATCTGCCGGCCGGCTTCGATCGCCTCGGCCACGGGACGGATCCCGAAAATCAGATTATCCATTGTATTGTTCTTCGGTGATTTCCAATTCATAGGAGGCCTTCTCCCACTCGTGCATCTGGTGGTCGTAGCGGGCCTTCAGATCGTTGTATGCCTTGTAGTCGGCCTCGTTGTAGTCGGTTGCCGCAGCGAATTTCGCATCCCACGCGGCGATCTGCTTCTCCAGATCGCCCAGCTCCGTCTCGATCGTCTCGACCGCCTTGCGCAGTTTGCGCAGCAGCTTCTCCTGCTCTTTCTTCTGTTCGTAGGAGGCCTTGCCGGAGAGGGCCGCCGGTTTCGCATCCGCGGCGCTTGCCCCCTTTGCCGCCTCTGACGCCGCACCCGTACCGGATGCACCTGCCGGAGCAGCTTTCGGCGTCGTTTTCGGCGTTCCCTTGGCTCCCTTGGCCGGTGTATCGCGCCGCTCAAGCTCCTGCAGCGACTCCAGCTTGCGCTTTTCCAGAAAATAGTAGATACCCCCGAGATACTCCTTGACGCCGCCGTCGCGGAATTCATAGACCTTGTCGACCATACCGTCGAGGAACTCACGGTCGTGCGAAACGACAACCACCGTGCCGTCGTACTTCAGAATGGCATTTTTGAGGATATCCTTCGAGCGCATGTCCATGTGGTTCGTGGGCTCGTCCAGCACCAGCAGGTTGCGCGGCTCGAGCATCATGCGGGCCATGGCCAGACGCGCCCGTTCGCCGCCCGAGAGGACCTTGACCTTCTTGTCGATATCCTCGCCGCGGAAAAGGAAGGCCCCCAGGATGTCGCGCAGCCGCGTGCGGATGTCGCCCACGGCCACCCGGTCCAGCGTGTCGTAGACCGTAAATTCGCCGTCCATCAGGTCGTCCTGATTCTGGGCGTAGTAGCCGATGTTGACGTTGGCGCCGATGCGGACCGACCCCTCGGTCGGGGTCAGCTGCCCAATCAGAATCCGGGCCATCGTGGTCTTACCCTCACCGTTGCGCCCGACAAAGGCGATGCGGTCGCCCTTCTCGATGGTGAAGTTCGCCCCGCTGAAGACGTGTTTCGCGCCGAACGACATGCCGACGTCGTTGATCTCGGCAACGATCTGTCCCGAACGCGGCGCGGGCGGGAACTTGATGTTGAGCGTCGCCAGATCCTCGTCCTCGATCTCGAGCCGCTCGAGACGTTCGAGCTGTTTGATGCGCGACTGCACCTGGTTCGACTTCGTGGGCTTGTAGCGGAACTTCTCGATGAACTCCTCGGTCTTCTCGATCATCCGCTGCTGATTCTCGTAGGCGGCCAGCTGCTGCGCCCGGCGCTCGGCCCGCAGCACGACGTATTTCGAATAGGACACCTTGTAGTCGGTGATCTTGCCCAGCGAGAGTTCGATCGTACGGTTGGTGACGTTGTCCAGGAAGGCACGGTCGTGCGAGATGAGCAGCACCGCCCCGTTGTAGTTTTTGAGGTACTCTTCGAGCCACTGGATCGACTCGATGTCGAGGTGGTTCGTAGGCTCGTCCAGCAGGAAGATCGACGGCCGCCGCAGCAGCAGTTTGGCCAACTCGATGCGCATGCGCCAGCCGCCCGAGAACTCACTCGTCGCACGGTTGAAATCCTCACGCTTGAATCCCAGTCCGAGCAGCGTCTTCTCGATGTCGGCGTCACGCGTCTCGCCGCCGAGGATATGGTACTGATCCTGTGCGTCGTTCAGACGGTGCAGCAGCTGTTCGTAGGCGGGCGATTCGTAGTCGGTGCGTTCGGTGATCTGGCGCGTGAGATCCTCGATCTCGGCCTCGAGGCGCAGCACCTCCTCGAAGGCCTTGGCCGTCTCCTGGACCAGGGTCGTGGTATCGGCCACACGCATCGTCTGCGGCAGGTAGCCGATCGTGCAGTCGCCGTTGAGGGTCACCGCACCCGACGTGGGCTGTTGTTCGCCGGTGATGATGCGCAGCAGCGTGGTCTTGCCCGCACCGTTCTTGCCCACCAGACCGAAGCGGTCCTTCGGATTGATCAGAAATGAAATATGGTCGAAGAGGGTCCAGCCCCCGTAACTGACGGTCAGATTGTCGATGGATATCATACGTTACACACTATCTGGGGCGAAGCCGCACGGAGCCGCTCCGCAAATCACCGCAAAGGTAACGATTTTCCGGGAATTCCGGCAACGACAGTTGCAGGGCTCCCCTTTTTCGGGCAAATATTCCGCCAAGCAACGCATGCGTCGTCCCGTCTGACCTCATCGGTTTGCGTCGGCGCCGAACTCCGGAATCCGTCGTCTCCCGGACACCCGGTGATTCCCTGTTCCCGGGCAATTTTAGCCCCTGCGGGCATCTTTTAGTCTCGATCTGTGATCCGATCAGTGTCGGCCCCCGCTCCCAACCCGCTCCCGGTCAGGCCTTTGCCCCGGTCGGCACCGGTCTGGCGATGGGTTTCCGCTTCCGGTCCCCGCTCCCCAGCCCGCTCCCGGTCAGACTCCGGTCAGGCCCCAAGAATCCGACGGATCTCGGCCTCCGGGTCCCCGGCCTTGAAGACGGCACTCCCGGCCACCAACACCTCGGCCCCGGCCTCGAAAACCTCGCGGGCATTCGCCGCCGAAATACCGCCGTCGACCTCGATGACGGTATCGAGCCCCAGCTCGCGGACCAGTGCCCGCAGCCGGCGGATCTTCTCAAGCGACCCCTCGATGAAGGACTGCCCGCCGAATCCCGGCTCGACACTCATCACCAGCACCAGATCCACCGCCGGCAGCACCTCGCGCAGCGCCTCGACCGGCGTGGCGGGTTTGATCGAGACGCCGACCTTCGCCCCGGCACGGCGGATCAGCGCCGCACAAGCCGCCGGATCCTCCGCCGCCTCCAGGTGGAAAGTGACCAGATCGGCCCCCGCCTCGACAAAACGTTCGACATACCGCTCCGGGGAGACGATCATCAGATGCACGTCGAGGAACTTCGACGTCGCCTTCCGGATGGCCTTCAGCACGGGGAATCCGAACGAGATGTTCGGGACGAAGACGCCGTCCATGACGTCGATATGAACCCATTCGGCGGCGCTGCGGTCGATCATCCGCGTGTCGCGGTCCAGATGGCCGAAATCGGCCGAAAGCATCGAAGGTGCTACTATGCGTTGCATGGAATCGTTTTTCAGGGATCGCGGCGGAGGGCTTCCCTCCCCGCGGCCGCATTTTCAAACAAAGATAGAAAAATTTCCGCAGTTCCGCAGAAAATCCTACCTTTGTAGATATGAATTCCACCCTGCTTTTTCTTGCCATCCTGCTCGGACTGCTTGCCGCCGTTCTCGGAGTCCTTCTTTCCCGCCAACACCGCCAAAACACCCGGCTGGCCCGGGAGAAGGCTGCCTCGGACGAGGCGCTGGCCGATGCGCGCCAACGGCTGACGGCCGCCGAAACCCTCCGGAATCAACTTACGCAAAGCCGCGACGAGGCTCAGAACGAGCTGCGCACCCTGCGCGAGGAGCACCTCCGCACGCAGACCTCGCTGGCCGCCCTGCGCGCCTCCTCCGAGGCCGAAATCGCCGCCCTGCGGACGAAAAATGCCGAAGAACGCGAAGCCGAACGTACGGAACGCGAGAAACTCGAGGAGCGTTTCCGGCTGGAATTCAAGAATCTGGCCACGGAGATTCTCGGCGAACAGTCGCGCGAGTTCAAACAGACCAACAAGGAGTCGCTCGACATCCTGCTCAAACCCTTCCGCGACAACATCACCGAATTCCGCGAACGGGTCGAGCGCATCTACTCCCACGAAAACGAACAGCGCGGCGAACTGAAAAACGAACTCAAGCGCCTCATGGAGCTCAACCAGCACATCTCGGCCGATGCCCGCAATCTGACCGATGCGCTGAAGGGCAACTCGAAGGTGCAGGGTGACTGGGGCGAGATGCTGCTGGAGACGATTCTCGACAGCTCGTCGCTCTCGAAGGGCATCCACTACGAGACGCAGTACAACCTCAAGGACGAGGAGGGTCGCAACCTGCGTCCCGACGTGGTGCTCCATCTGCCCGAGGGCAAACACATCATCATCGACTCGAAGGTCTCGCTCACGGCCTTCGTCAACTACACCGCAGCCCAGAGCGAGGAGGAGCGCCAGCGATACATGGCGGCCCACGTCGCCTCGGTGCGGCAGCACGTCAAGGAGCTGGGAGCCAAAGAATATCAACTGCATCTGAGCCGCATGTACAATCGACAGACCCTGCCCGATTTCGTCATCCTGTTCATCCCCAACGAGCCGGCCTTTCTGGCCGCCCTGCAGAGCGACCCGAAGATCTGGTCCGACGCCTACGACCGCAAGGTGATCATTTCGTCGCCGACGAACCTCTTCGCGCTGCTCAAACTCGTGGCCGACCTCTGGAAATACAACGATCAGGACAAGAACACACGTGAAATCGCCACCTGCGGGCTGAAGCTCTACGAACAACTGGTGGCCTTCACCGCATCGCTCGAAAACGTGGGTGCCTCCCTCGGCAAGGCGCGCGACGCCTACGAGGATGCCTACAAGCGGCTCTGCACGGGCAACGACAACATCATCCGCGTGGGCGAACGGCTGCGCCGGACGGCCCGCCTGCAGACCAAACGCCACCACGCGGCCCGCACGCTCGAACTCGCCGGCAGCGAGGACGTCGAACCGGAAACCGGACAAGACGCCGCTCCGTCGGACAGCGGCGCCCTGCCGCCTAGGGAGGACACGAACGAATAACCGCCCGAGGAGGACGTGAACAAATGCCCCCGAGGAGGACGTGAACAAATGCCCCCGAGGAGGACGTAAACAAATAGCCGCCCGCAGAACGGACTCTCCGCCGCCGGGAAGATCCGAAACACACGACGCGGCCCCTGTAACGAACCCCAACTCAAATCATTTATATATGAAACGTTTTACCACATTCCTGGCGGCCCTGACGCTGATGCTTCCGGCCGCCGCGGCCAATCCGAAGGCCGATCCGCAGGCGGTCGTCACGACCGGAAACGCCCGTTTCACCGTGCTCACTCCGCAACTCATCCGCATGGAGTGGAGCCAGGACGGGCGCTTCGAAGATCGTGCGACCCTGACGTTCATCAACCGGGAACTCCCCGTTCCCGAATTCCGGGTGCGCGACAGCCGCTCGAAACTGACCATCGAGACCTCGGCCCTGACGCTCACCTACCTCAAGCAGGGGCGGTTCACGGAGCAGAACCTGAAGGTGACCTTCCGCCTCAACGGCCGCGACGTAACGTGGACTCCGGGCATGGAGGATCCGCAGAACCTCATGGGTACGACCCGCACGCTGGACGGCTGCGACGGCGACAAACTCGGACGCGAGCCCATGGAACCGGGCCTGCTCTCGCGCTCGGGCTGGGCCGTGGTCGACGACAGCAGCCGCCATCTGTTCGTCGCCGACAACTCTCCGTGGGGAGAGTGGGTTGCCCCGCGCCCCGCAGGCGACCGTCAGGACCTCTACCTGTTCGCCTACGGCCACAACTACAAACAGGCGCTGGCCGATTTCCAGCAGATTGCCGGACGGGCTCCCCTGCCGCCGAAATACACCTTCGGATACTGGTGGAGCCGCTACTGGCAATACTCCGACAATGAATTCCGCGATCTGATTGCGAAGCTCCGTTCGATGGACATACCCATCGACGTGCTGATCGTCGACATGGACTGGCACGAGACCTGGAGCCTGCGCAAGAAAAATCCGCCGAAGGACGAGTACGGACAACGCATCGGCTGGACGGGTTACACCTGGCAGAAGGAGCTGTTCCCCTCGCCGGAGAACTTCCTCCGCTGGGCCAAAACCGAGGATCTGAAGGTGGCCCTGAACCTCCACCCGGCATCGGGCATCCAGCCCTACGAGGATGTCTACGAACCCTTCACCCGCGAGTACGGCTGGAAAGAGACGGGCAAAAGCGTCCCCTTCCAGATCGACGAACGCAAATGGGCCGACGCCTATTTCAACACCGTACTCGGACCGATGGAGAAGCAGGGTGTCGACTTCTGGTGGCTCGACTGGCAGCAGTGGCGCGAATCGAAGTTCACCCCCGGGCTTTCGAACACCTTCTGGCTGAACCACACCTTCTTCCGGCATGCCGAGATGATCAGTCCCGACAACCGGCCCTTCATCTACCACCGCTGGGGCGGACTGGGTTCGCACCGCTATCCGCTGGCCTTCTCGGGCGACACCTACGCCACGTGGGCGACGCTGGCCTTCCTGCCCTGGTTCACGTCCACCTCGTCGAACGTCAACTACGGCTATTGGGGTCATGACATCGGCGGCCACATGTTCCACAACGACCAGAAAAAGACCGATCCCGAACTCTACACGCGCTGGCTGCAGTACGGCGTCTTCACCCCGATCTTCAAGACCCACTCCACGAAGGATCCGCGCATCGAACGCTACATCTGGGCCTTCCCCGACCAGATGTTCTACATGCGCGACGCCATCCGCCTGCGCTACACGCTGGCCCCCTACATCTACAACGCCGCCCGCGAGAACTACGACTCGGGAATCGGCATCTGCCGTCCGCTCTACTACGAATATCCCGAGACCGACGAAGCCTACACCAGCAAAGAGGAGTATCTCTTCGGCAACGATATTCTGGCCACGGCCATCACCCAGCCCGTCGATTCGCTGTCGGGGCTTGCCGAGCGGAAGATCTGGTTCCCGCAGGGCCGCTGGTACGACATGGCGACGGGGGCGATGTACGAGGGCGGCACCGTCCGCCGGCTCCACTATACGCTGGCCGAGAATCCCTGGTACGTCCGCGCCGGAGCCATCCTGCCGATGAACCCCGAACAGATCAGCAACCTCCAGCAGGCGTGCGACACGCTGGTTCTGACCTTCGTCCCGGGCGGCGACGGAGAGCTCCGCCACTACGAGGACGACGGCACAAGCCAGCGCTACACCACCGAATATGCCACCACGCTGATCACCAAACGGCAGACGGGCAACGTCATCCGGGCCGAAATCGCCGCCCGTCAGGGCAGCTACGCCGGCGCTCCGCAGAGCCGCAGCTACGAACTGCGCTTTCCGGCCACCTTCCCGCCCCGCCGCATCACGATCAACGGCGAGGAGATCCCCTATGCGCGTTTCCCGAAGGCCGGCGAGTGGACCTACGACGCCTACACGTTGGCCCCGGTGATCCACACGCGGGCCATGGCGTGCGACCGGCCGATCGTCGTGGAGCTGACGCTCGACGACGAGGCCCTGACGAAACAGGAACTGCTCTACGGCAAAAGCGGGATTTTCAAGCGCTGCGTGGATCTGACCGTGGAGTTCAAGCTCGAACAGGGGCGCTTCGGCGAGACCTACCTGCTGCTTCCGCGCGAGTATCTCCGCGTATCGCAGTGTCCGAACTTCATCCTCGAGTACCCGGAAACGGCTCTGGAGCGGATCACGGAGTTCGACGAGGCGCTGCAGCGGATGTTCGAGACCACCGACCGCATGGAGATCATCGGGCCGTCGTTCAAGGAGAAGCTCCACCGCCAGCTCGGCAGCAACCGCGACGCCGAATAGCCTTCCGCACCGGTCGCCGGACCGTCATCAAAAAGGCTCCTGACCGAATTCGGTCAGGAGCCTTTCTTGTTCACCCCGTCATGTGGCTCACGCCTCGGCGTCGCGGTCAGCCCGCCAGCTGCGGCGCATCCGGCTCTCGATCCCGGGCGTAGCCCCGGCGGACTGCAACTCCAGCAGATCGTTCCAAACCTCTTCGACCCACGCCACACGCCCGCGGCAGCGTTTCAACACCTCCACGGCCCAGATCCGCACGGCGATCTTCGTCGACGGATCCGCGGCCCATCCGGCGGCCGTTTCGGCTATGCGGTCCAACGTCGGTGCATCGGGGCCGGCATGCTCCAGCAGGTCGACCATGATCTTGCCGAAGTGACGCCGGGCACTCGGGTCCGTACACGCCGGGAAGGCCGAGCAGCAAAAATCCTCCGCATGGGGGCCAAAGGCGCCTCGATCGCGGAAATAGATCCGTTCCAACACATAGGCGCCCCGGAAGAGCAGCTTGTGCCGGAGGGGTTTAGGAATCTCCGACAACGGAGAGGTGACCAGCCCGTAGAGATCTCCCACGGCTCCCGCATCCAGGACCCGGGAGGCCGCCTCGTCGGCGAAATGCTCCTGCCAACGCTCCGACAGCAGCGTAATCAACTCATCCCGGGTCATTGCGACAGGCGGCTGCGATCCGTCAGAAGAGCTTCTTCCGGGAGGTCATGACGACGAAATCCTTCAGATAGAAGGGTTCGAAATAGGCGATATCCTCCGTGCGTCCCTCGTCGAGGGCCTTCTGGGCCAGCCGGGCCAGGCCGCGAGCCGAAGGGGTCACCTCCACGAGCGTTGCGCCCTTGAGCACCCCGGCACACTTGCGGGCCCCGTTTCCGAAAATGACGAACGGACGTCCGTCGTTGCGATACGACGCGAAACTCTCCTCCGTGATCACCTCGGCCGAAACCTCCGTCAGCGGTTCACCCTGCGTATCGAAGAGCTGGGCATAGACCTCCATGCGGCGGGCGTCGACCATCGGACACAGCCGCGCCTCGTTCCACCGGTCGACCGAGATGATGCCGGCCTCGTAATCCTCGCGGGCCACCTCGACCAGCGCATCGAGCGATCCGACGGCCAGCAACGGTTTCTGCAGTCCGTAGCACAACCCCTTGGCAAACGAGACGCCGATACGCAGTCCGGTGTAGGAGCCGGGGCCCTTGCCGACGGCCACGGCATCCAGATCGTCGGGGGCAATGCCCGTTTCGCGCAACAGTTCGTCGACAAAAACACCCACCTTGCGGGCGTGGTCACGCCCCTCGTCGCTCTCGCGCAGCGACAGCAGCACGCCGTCGCGGGCGATTCCTACGGAGCAGATGTCCGTGCCGGTTTCAATACAGAGAATCAAAGACATACTCTTATCGTTTTTAGCTGTTTACAAATTCATTAATCGGGTCGGTCCCGGCCCGTGGATCACCCCCGGCTTCTTTCTCTCCCGTCCGGTCCCGTACGGACCGGCGGATCACTCCGCCCCGGGCCCGGCGATCACGCCGAAATGCTCCAGCGCCCGGCGGATTCCGTCGTCGTCGACCGACGCGGTCACCCAGTCGGCCGCCTCCAGGGCTTCGGCGCAGCCGTTGCCCATCGCCACCCCGATTCCGGCCGCACGCAACATCGGCACGTCATTGCCTCCGTCGCCGAAGGTCATGACCTCCGACAGGGCAATGCCGAAACGCCCGGCCAATTCGGTCACACCGGTCGCCTTGTCGATTCCGCGCAGATTCACATCGGCGAAAATCGGGCACCAGCGGCTGGACGAGAGCGACGGCAACTGCTCCATCACCCGCTTCTCGAGTTCCGGATCGATGTAGAAACACATCTGGCAGCAGTCACCGCGGTCGAACAGCCGCCGCAGGTCGACCGCCTGCGGAACCGGATGGGCAATCAGCCGGGACAACTCCTCGACAACGGGGGTTACGCGGTTGACGAAGATGCCGTCGTTCAACTCCAGCGCCATCGGGAAATCCCACGCCTCGGAGAGCTCCATGGCCCGTTCGAACGCCTGGCGCGGGATCGGATGGCGCGTCACCACCTCGCCGTCGTTCATCACGCACTCGCAACCGTTCAGGGCCACCACCCCGTCATACGGAATCGGGGCCAACGGTTCGAGATCGGTCACGGCGCGTCCCGTCGCGATGAAGAGGCGCACCCCGCCATCGTGCGCCCGAAGGAGCGCCTCGACGGCCGACGCCGGCACCTCGTGCGTGCGGAAACTGATCAGCGTCCCGTCGACATCCAGAAAGACGGCCCGGATCATCGGCGGAAGTTTTTCATCGCCTTGTCCATCTCGCGGCGGGCGTCGTTCTCCTTCAGATACTCGCGTTTGTCGTACGACTTGCGGCCGCGGGCCAGCCCGATGACCACCTTCACCAGTCCGCGCTCGTTCAGGAAGAGCCGCAGCCCGACGATCGTCAGTCCGCGGTCCTGTGAGGCGCGCTGAAGTTTCAACAGTTCGCGGCGTGTGAGCAGCAGCTTGCGATCGCGGCGCGGCACGTGGTTGTTGCACGTGCCCCAGGCATACTCGGCGATGTTGACGCCGCGGATCCACAGTTCGCCCTTGTCGAAATAGCAGAACGAGTCCACCATCGAAACCTTGCCCGCACGGATCGACTTGATCTCCGTGCCGACGAGCACGATACCCGCAACGTACTCTTCGAGAATCTCATAGTCGAACGTTGCGCGCTTGTTCCGGATATTTATCTTCTTCTGTTCGTTCATATACTCAAAAACGGCATACAAATTGCGAAATCTCTCCGCGGGGGTGGGTAACGGTCAAGGTAACCAATTCTTTTATCTTTGATATGTTTTTACACATCTTTCTGTTTATTTTCTGTTTGCACACGGTATGCGCAGTGATGCGTGTACATTCCGCGGCCCGCCCCCTTTTTTCATAAAATCAGTCGGTCCAGTTTTTTGGCCATGGTGGCCTTCACCTGGTTGTAGTTGTTCATCCGCTGGAGGATGTCGTTCATCTCCGCCTCGGGGAGGGTCTCGTCTTTCAATCGGTCCGAGAGCTCCTTGATCAACGCCTGGACGACCTTCGACTTGTAGAGCGTCACGGCCTTCGGGACCCCGACAGCCAGCATCTCGGCTTCGCTCTCGACGTGGATCTCCTTGCGCTTCCACAATTCGCTGGGAACGTAGTTGTCGTCCGAGGTGAGGATGTCCACCGCCGCCGAGCAGACCTGCGGGTCGATGTGGTTCAGGAAGAGGTGCGCCGGCACCTCAACACCCGGACCCGACACCTCCCACTGTTCGCGGTAGACGGCCATGATCTTGGCATAGACCGGATTGCGGAAGACGATCTGGTCGTCGCTCAATTCGGAAAAGATCACCTCGGCAACGTTGCACGACACCATCGTGCGCCCCTCCTTGAAATCGAACGAGCAATGGCCGTACTTGAGCAGATACTTGACGATCTCGCGCTCCAGCGCCTCGAAACTGCTCCCCGCCTCAACCTTCTGCGCATACTCCGCCTCGGGACGCTGGGGCTGCACCGTTTCACGCTGCCGGGCCGCGGCCTGACGCCGCAGGAAGTCGTCCGTCTCGCGGTCGCCCGACGTCGTGAGCCGTTTGCGGGCCACCTCGCCGATGAGGATCTGTTCGTCGATGTCCATGATCCGCGAACACTCCTTGATATAGACCGAACGCTGGATCGAATCGGGAATCTGCGCGATGGACTGCACCATGTCACCGATCAGGGCCGCCTTGCGGATCGGATCGCCCTGCGCATCCTGGAGCAGCAGCCGCGCCTTGAATTCGAGGAAATCCTGTTCGTTGGCGCGAATGTACTCCTGCACCTCGGCGGCCGTATGGCTGCGGGCGAACGAGTCGGGGTCCTCGGGTTCGGGCAGCAGCACCACCCGCACGTTCATCCCCTCCTTGAGGATCATATCGATACCGCGCAGCGAGGCGTGGATGCCGGCCGAATCACCGTCGTAAATCACCGTGATGTTCTTCGTGAAGCGCCCCAGCAGGCGGATCTGCTCCGTCGTGAGCGACGTGCCCGACGAGGCGACGACATTCTCGATCCCGGCCTGGTGCATCGAGATCACGTCGAGATACCCCTCGACCATGATGGCGAAGTTCTGCTGCTGGATGGCCTTCTTGGCGAAGTAGAGGCCGTAGAGTTCGCGTTTCTTGCTGTAGATCTCGCTCTCGGGCGAGTTCTGGTACTTGGCCACCTGCTTGTCGGTGCGCAGCGTGCGGCCGCCGAAGGCGACGATCCGGCCCGAGATATTGTGCACGGGGAAGATCACCCGGTCGCGGAAGCGGTCGTAGAGCCCGCCGTTTCGCTCGCTCACCAGCGAGAGACCCGTCGAGAGGAGGAACTCCCGCTTGTAACCGGCCGCCAGGGCATCCTGCGACATCCGGTCACCCTTCGAGGGGCAGAATCCGAGACCAAACTTCTTGATCGTGGCATCGGTCAAACCGCGCTTCTGCCGGAAGTAGGCCAGACCGACGTTGATTCCTTCGGAGTCGCGGTGGAGGTAGTTGGCGAAGTATTCCGCGGCCCAGCCGTTGAGCACGAACATCGACTCGCGGTCGTCGTTGCGGCGGAGCTCCTCTTCGGTCATCGCCTCCTCCTTGACCTCGATCCCGTAGCGTTTGGCCACCATCTTCAGCGCCTCGGGGTAGCTCACCCCCTCCTGCTCCATGACGAACGTCACGGCATTGCCGCCCTTCCCGCAACCGAAACACTTGTACACGCCCTTCGAGGGGGAAACGACGAACGACGGGGTCTTCTCGTTGTGGAACGGACAGCAGGCGACATAGTTCACGCCCTTGCGTTTGAGCGTGACGTAGTCGCCGACGATATCGACGATATTGGCGGCGGCGTAGATGCGGTCAACTGTTTCGCGGTCGATCATAGCCCACAAAGGTACGAATAATCGGCCGAAAGCGGAGCGATTGCCGGCTAAAAATTACGCGCGGCACCCGCCCGGGCGTTACCGGAAAGCCGCCGCGACCCGCTCCCAGGAGGCGGATCCTCCCCACAAAAGCACCCCGCAGAGGCGCACTTTCGCCATTTTATCCCTATCTTTGCGGCATGGACTTCAAACTCGTATCGGACTACGCCCCGATGGGCGACCAGCCGGAAGCGATCTCGCAGCTTGTCGGTTCGATCCGCCACGGCTCGAAACACAACGTCCTGCTCGGCGTCACGGGCTCGGGCAAGACCTTCACCGTGGCCAACGTCATCGCGCAGCTCAACCGCCCGACGTTGGTCCTGAGCCACAACAAGACCCTCGCGGCGCAGCTCTACGGCGAATTCCGCAACTTCTTTCCCGAGAATGCCGTCGAGTATTTCGTCTCCTACTACGACTACTACCAGCCCGAAGCCTATCTCCCCGCCTCGGACACCTACATCGAAAAGGATCTCTCGATCAACGCCGACATCGAGAAGCTGCGGCTGCAGACCGTGGCCACCCTGCTCTCGGGACGCCGCGACGTGGTGGTCGTCTCGAGCGTCTCGTGCCTCTACGGCGCGGGCAACCCGGCCGATTTCCATGCCACGGCCATCCACATCGAGGTGGGACAGGTCGTCAGCTACAAACAGTTCCTCTACAAGCTGGTCGAGGCACTCTACACCCGCACGGAACGCGATCTGGAGCCCGCGACCTTCCGCGTCAACGGCGACACGGTCGATATCATGGCGGCCTTCGGCGAATTCGGCAACCAGTGCTTCCGGGTGATGTTCTTCGACAACGAGATCGAGGCCATCCAGTCGATCGATCCCGTCACGGGACAGCGCATCCAGACGCTCGACTCGCTGACGCTCTACCCCACGAACCTCTTCGTGACCACCAAGGAGCGCATCAATACGGCCGTACAGCAGATCTACCTCGACCTGGGCAAGCAGATCGAGTTCTTCGAGAGCCAGGGGCGCATGGTCGAGGCGCAGCGCATCAAGCAGCGCGTGGAGTACGACCTGGAGATGATCAAGGAGCTGGGCTACTGCCCCGGCATCGAGAACTACTCGCGCTACTTCGACGGCCGCGCCGCCGGAACGCGCCCCTTCTGCCTGCTGGACTACTTCCCGAAGGATTACCTGATGGTCATCGACGAGAGCCACGTCACGCTGCCGCAGGTCCACGCCATGTACGGCGGCGACCGCGCCCGCAAGGAGAATCTCGTGGAGTACGGCTTCCGCCTGCCGGCCGCCAAGGACAACCGCCCGCTGACCTTCGCCGAGTTCGAGCAGCTGCAGGGGACGACGATCTACGTCAGCGCCACGCCGGCCGACTGGGAGCTGATGAAGAGCGAAGGGGTGATTGCCGAACAGCTGATCCGACCCACGGGACTCGTCGACCCGCCGCTGGAGGTGCGCGTGACGCTCAACCAGATCGACGACCTGATCGAGGAGATCGACAAGCGGGTCAGGAACGACGACAAGGTGCTCGTGACGACCATCACCAAACGCATGGCCGAGGAGCTTTCGAAATATTTCGACCGCGTGGGGGTGCGCAACCGCTACATCCATTCGGACGTCGACACGCTCGAACGCATCCAGATTCTCGAGGATCTGCGCAACGGGCTGTTCGACGTGCTGGTGGGCGTGAACCTGCTGCGCGAGGGACTGGACCTTCCCGAGGTGGCGCTGGTGGCGATACTCGACGCCGACAAGGAGGGCTTCCTGCGCAACGTGCGGTCGCTGACGCAGATTGCCGGACGTGCCGCACGCCACTCGCAGGGCAACGTGATCCTCTACGCCGACACCTGCACCGAGTCGATGCGCTACGCCATCGAACAGAGCAACCGCCGCCGCGAAAAACAGGTCCGCTTCAACATGGAACACGAGATGCTGCCGCGGCGCGCCCAGAAGAGCGGCGCGGGGCCGAGCAATCTGCTGGCCGGGCGCGAGACGGCCGAAGGCAACATCCCGACGGCCTACCCCATCATGGAGGAGCACTACGCCGTGGCCTCCGACGTGCAGAAGGGCTACACGGCCGGCTCGCCGACACCCGCTCTGGGCGAGAATCTCGACGAACTGATTGCCCGTGCCCGCGAGGACATGGAACGGGCGGCCAAATCGCTCGACTTCCTGGCCGCCGCGAAGTTCCGCGACCGGATGTACGAACTGCAGAAACTGCGCGAGGAGAACCGTCGGTGATCGACTGCGAACCGATTCACTGACCCGGCAATCCCGTCACCGCACGGCCGAACAGAAGCGGAGCGGGGGCTACGGACGGGTCTCGGCGTGGCGGAAGGTGAAATACTTGGCCGCCAGAAAGCTGTATACCGTCGTAAGAAGCGTCGTGAGCACCTTGGCCGGGGTGGGCCAGATGCCGCACACCTCGACAAAGAATTTCAAGCCGGCATAGGTCAGCAGGATCGACCCCGCGATCGACAACAGATAGCGGAAGAGTTGCGTCCCCGCCCCTACGGGCGAGCGGCGGAAGGCCACGTAACGGTTAAGCCAGAATCCCACGAAAAAGGTGCAGGGAAAGACAAGGATCATCGCCGCAATGTGGGGCGAAAGGACGACGAAGCCCAGATCGAAATAGCGGTATCCGACCAGAAAGTTGTAGAGCAGCGAATAGCAGACCGGGTCGAAGACCAGGTAGGTGAAGCCTCCGCAAACGGCATAATGGAAGACCTGCCGGGGCAGGATGGCCGCGACGGGACGAATGTAGAAGCGGTCGATGCCGCGAATGATCCACTCCGAGAGACGCATTACCGGGCGGTATAGGTCCACATGCCGGGGAAACGCTCTTCGTGGGCACGGATATAGAGACGACACGCCTCCGCGTCATCCGATTCGAAGGGCGAGACCATGAATTTCGAACCGAAGCGGTAGATGCCGCACGTTACGGCCGGCTCCTTGGCCGAGGCTTCGGCCGCCGCCCGCCGCGCATTCCGTTCCGAACTGAAAACCCCCATCACGACATAGTTCCGGCCCGACACCAGACGGGAGGGCCCCGCCTCCGGCATCGGACGGCTGTCGTTGCGGACGGTCGTCTGCGGAGCTTCCGGCGTTTGCGAAGTTGCCGTCGGGGTTTGCACCGGGTGCGCAGCCGTCGCCGGGGCTTGTTCCGCCGGACTCTGCAGCGCGGCCTGCTCCGACCCCGAGGCCGGCACGACGCTCTCCGACGAGGCAATCCCCGTCGTGGAGTCCGTCCCGGCCGAGGCTGCGGACAACGAATCGGCATCCGTCCTCACCGCCGCGTCCCGACGCTCTACGGCCCGATCCGCCACGGCACTCCGTATCTCCTGCCGCATCTCCCGTTCACCGAGCCACCACCAGGCCGTGAAACCCGCCACACAGACGATCGCCGCCACGCCGATCCACAGCACGGCATCGAACCGTCGCGGCGCCCGTACACGAACCGCCTCATGCCCCTGGGGGTTGAGCCGGCGGTCGAACGCCTCGTCGAGTTTGAAATTCTTGAACTGCAACACCCCGACGCCGACGATGGTCAACCGATCCTCCTCCCGGACCTGAGCCAGCCAGCGGTCGTAGACCTTCTGCGCCTCGGGACGCGGATCCTCGGGCCGTACGCCGTTGACCCGCAGCACGCGGCCGATCTCCTCGACGAGCGACACGCCGCACTCCTGCGACGAGAACTGCACCGTCCGACAAGGCGGCACGACATGCCGGCGGTCGATCCGCCGGGCCGGTTGACGCTCGACGCGCAGCGAACCGACGCCGGGCAGGCAGATCGTTGTACCCCCGGCCAGCAGATTGCCCACAAGTCGGGCGACCTGTTCGGTCATCGGATTAGTGTTCATTTCCTGATCTTTTTATGATTCTTGCGGCTTTTCGCAACGGGACTCTCCTGTGCAGCGGGCTCCGCGGCCGAGTGCTGTTTTTCGGCCGGATGCCGTTTTGCGGCGGCAGCCGACGCGGCATGCTGCCCCGGGATGGAGGCTGCCGCAGCCGAGTGCTTCGCTCCCCGCCAGATCATGCAGACACCCAGCACGATGAAGGGAATGCTCAGCCACTGTCCCATGTCGAGGGCCCAGCCGACTTCGAACGACTCCTGCTCGGTCTTGATGAATTCGAGGAAGAAGCGCGTCAGGAAGACGCCGATCAGGCCGATGCCGAACAGTACGCCCGGATGGCGACGGGCCATGTCCTTGCGGTAATAGAGCCAGCAGAGGATGGCGAAGGTCACCACGTAGCAGAGCGCCTCGTAGATCTGCGTGGGATGGACGGCCGCCGGGGCATACTCGGTGACCCACTTATGCGAGCGGACGAATTCGAAGCCCCAGGGCAGCGTGGTGGCGCGTCCGAAGATCTCCGAATTGAAGAGGTTGCCCATGCGGACGATTGCGCCGCCGATGCCGACCGGGATCATGATGCGGTCGAGCGACCAGACGTACGGAAGCCGGTTCTTGCGCGAGAAGAGCCACAGCCCGATCAGCAGACCGATGGCGGCGCCGTGGCTGGCCATACCGCCGTCGCGGAAGCCCGTGATGATGGTCCACGGTTTGGAGAGATACTCCACGGGATCGTAAAAGAGGCAGTGGCCGAGACGGGCGCCGAGGATCGTGGCGATCGTGCCGTAGACGAAGATCGACTCCGAAACCTTCGACGGAAGGCCCTCGCGTTTGCAGAAGTTGTCGAAGAATTTGGCGCCGATCAGGATGGCCAGCGCCCACATCAGTCCGTAATAGCGGATATCGAACGTGCCGATCCGGAACAACACCGGATCGAAATCCCATACGACGGTAAGCGGTTGTATCATCAAAGGTATCTGTAACATCTATTCAAGTCATGATTGGTTCTCCGCCGCCCGGAGGTCGAGCCGATCCCGACCGACGGGCGGATGGTCCGGCAGACTATTTGATATCCTGCAGGTTGACCTTCTTGAGCGTGAAGGAGAAAGTGCTGCCCACACCCGGTTCGCTGCGCACGGTGATGCGTTCGCCGTGAGCCTCGATGATGTGTTTGACGATGGCCAGACCGAGTCCCGTACCGCCCTGTTCGCGCGAACGTCCCTTGTCCGTGCGGTAGAAGCGCTCGAAGACGCGCGGCAGATCCTCCTTGCCGATGCCCAGACCGTTGTCTTCGACCTCGACGAGGATCTTGTCCAGCATGTCGCGGAAACGGATGCGCGTCAGACCGCCCTCCTTGCCGTAGCGGATCGAGTTGATAATCAGGTTGACGAAGACCTGGCCGATGTAGTGTTTGTCGGCCATGACCCAGAAGGGCGACGGCAGGTTGTCGGCCCCCTTGACCGAGATCTTGATCCCCTTCTTGTCGGCCTCCATCTCGGCCTGATCGGCAATCTCCTTGGCCAGCGCCACAACGTCGAACTTCTCCATGTCGAGCTTGTTCATGCTGCTCTCGAGTTTCGAGATCGTATCCAGGTCGTTGACGATATTGATCAGCCGGTCGATGCTCTTTTCGGCGCGTTCGAGGTACTTGCGGTTGATGAGTTCATCCTCCAGACCGCCGTCCAGCAGCGTCGAGATGTAGCCCTGCACGTTGAAGATCGGGGTCTTCAGTTCGTGGGCCACGTTGCCCAGATACTGCTTGCGGAACTGCTCGGCCTCCTTCAGGCGGGCGATCTCCCGGTCGTTGGTATCGGCCCAGGCGGTGAGCTCCTCGCCGATGTTCTCGACCTTCTTGTCCTGCAGTTCGGAGAAGATCTCCCGGGTATGGACATCGCGCGAAAGAACGATCGAGTAGATGGGTTTGAGCTTGTAAGCCACATACTTGCGGATGATGAACAGCGCCGCCAGCGCCACGACGACAAAGACGCCGGCCGCCACACAGAGCGTCAGCCACCATACGACGTCGAGCAGAATCATGACCACGGCCACCAGAACCGCAGCCAGCAGGGCGATCCACAACGAGGCGCCCTCCTTAGTCTTGATGGTTACCATAGGCTTACTTCATGTAGTTTTGCATCAGTCGGGCGATGTACTTGCCGATGATGTCGAATTCGAGATTGACGACCGTTCCCACCTCGATGCGGCAGAAATTGGTGTGCTCGAAGGTGTAGGGGATGATGGCCACGCGGAACGAGTCGGGCGTGGGGTCGCAGACCGTCAGGCTCACGCCATTGACCGTCACCGAGCCCTTCTCCACGGTGCAGAGCCCTCCGCCGCGGGGGTCGTAGCGGAAGGTGAAGTACCAGCTGCCGTCGGCATCCTCCTTGGCCGTGCAGAGGGCCGTCTGGTCGACATGTCCCTGGACGATATGGCCGTCGAGCAGTGCGTCGGGTTTCATCGAGCGTTCGACATTGACCAGATCGCCCACCTTGAGCAGTCCGAGGTTGCTCCGGTCGAGGGTCTCCTTCATGGCCGTGACGGTATAGGTATCCCCGGCGATGTCCACTACCGTCAAACATACGCCGTTATGTGCTATGCTCTGATCGATTTTAAGCTCCTTGCAGAAAGGAACCCGCAGGGTAAAATCCTTGTTCTGACGGTCCGAGCGGATGGCGACTACCTCCGCCGTACCTTCCACGATACCTGAAAACATACGTTCAACTGTTGATTATCAATTTACCTTTTACCTTGTACACGGAGACTATGTCGCTCGTATCCAGCAGGATATCGTCATAATTCTCCCGATCGCCGGCCACCAGGCGGACTTTTCCCGCCTCTTCGGCGGACCGAACTATGCGCAAAGTTACAATTTTTCGGCTGACAATCACATACTCTTCGCCCGGAATAATTGCATCGGGGTCGACGGTCTTGAGCAGCACGACGGTTCCGGGAGGAACGCAGGCCCCCATGGCGCGGCCCGAATAGGACATGGCCAGATCGCACTCCCCGACAGGTGGAACGACCAGATTGCATTGTGCCTCGAGCCGGTCGAGATTAGCAATTCCCCGTTCGACATCGACGCCGTAATAGGGAATCTGAGGGCCCCGCAACCGTTCGTCGGCAAACATTTGTCCTTCGCCGGTCAGCAGCCAGAGTTTGTCGATCTGAGGGAATTTGGCGACGATACGGTCCGCCACATCGAGCGAAATACCGTTGTTGCCGCGTTTGATCTGATAGAGGTTTTCGCCTCGTGCAAGGCCGATATAGCGTGCAAAATAGTTGGTCGACATATTCGCCCATTTGATCACCGCCTCAATCCTGAGCCAATTATTCTGCTTTTCTCGCATTTTTTTTCGTTAATTTAATTTTTTTTGTATCTTTGCAGTCCCGGTCCCGTAGTTCAATGGATAGAATACAAGATTCCGGTTCTTACGATATGGGTTCGATTCCCGTCGGGACTACCAGGCACAGATGTGAAGCAATTCGCATCTGTGCTTTTTTTGTTGTGAAGTCCGCATGCTTTAGTTTTGGAATTCAGGCATATTCAACATCTATGGCAACCTAACAACTAATTTACAAATTTAATAACAAATTTCTTACCAACAATAAAAAATAGCACATTTGATCGCGTAAGTAGCACGTTCAAACACGCATTCCGGCAGGAAGTGCACCCTGGCTGCCGGTTTCGGAGAGGCTCTCCTATAAAATATACAAACAATCGGGGAAGGATTCCACACATCCACATCTGCCGCCTCATCCCGCGACGTTCCGAATGCGCCGGGATGCGGGAGAATTCAGCATCTAAAAAAGCACCCGCACACCCAGACGCAGCGTCAGGGACAACGGGGCATCGGAGCGCGACGTGCGCAACTCCGTATCGGTCAGATACCAGGAGACCTCCGGTTCGAAATAGAGTCCGACATAGTCGGCCAGACGATACTGGGCGCCGACAGCGGCCAGCAGCGACCATTGCAGGGCAGCCTCATCGACGGTCTGGCTGCCGAATTTTGCCGCGATGCACTTTTCAGCCATTCCGCCGGCTCCGAGATAGGCCGTCAGAGGCCCCCGCTCAACGAACTGCCAGTTCATGCGGAGCGGGATTCCGACGAAGTGCAGCTTCTGGCTCACATCGTCCGACGAATAGGGCAGCCGCACGCCCGAGCGCAACAGCGTGTAGACTACCCCGCTCTCGAGTGAGAAGCGGTGCGGAAGTTCCTTGCGGACGGTCAGTCCGAAACTCAGCGGGAGGTGGTGCCGGAAGGAACTCTTGTCGTAATCGCGGCGCTGCATGGGCTGCAGGTTGTTGCCGTTGCCGACGACCGACACGGCATCATTGGCCATAATGGAGGAGTAGCTCCGCAGCGGTGAGCCCTGCAATCCGTTTCCACCCGACGTACCGCCCCCGGCAAAGAGCGAGAGTGACGTCCGCGATTCGCGGGGCCGCTCCCCGGCAAAGCTCTCCGCAAAGGCGACGAACGAGCCGGCATCGCGACGCGCCGCCGTCTTGTTCCGCCCCGCTCCCCGGGCTGCGCGGGGCTTCGAGTCGGATGCGGCCGAATTTATGCGGGATTGCACCGCCTCGCCGTTTCGGGCGTCGGCACCGTTTCGGGCCTCAACGCCCCCCTGCGCACCGGTCGGGCTCTGTGCATCGGTCCGGGTCTGCGCATTAGTCCGAGTCTGCGCTTCGGCCCGGGTCTGCGCAGAAACACGGCCCCGGGAATCCGCTCCGGTGTCCCCGTCCATCCGGGAACTCCCGACGGACGAATCGCCGGTCATCCCGGCAAGAGACTCCGTCGTTTCGGAATCGCCGCCCTGCGGATCCACCCCGCCGAAGACGGATGCGGGATCCCCCTCCAAGGGTTTGCCGACTCCGTTTTCCGACTCCTGCATCGGGGAGTTCCGGTCCGCCGCCGATTCCGACCGGAGCGCCAGCAACGCTGCTGCAGACTTCTGCCCGGTCGTTTGATCCGGTCCCTGCGACCACCCCGTGGCGCGGGCAACCGTCTCCCGCAGCGACTCCGATTCATGCGGGCGGTTCTCCGCCACCGCATCGGATCCAAACGCCGGTTGCCGGGAGATTCCGTACTCCCCCGACGCCGACAACTGTTTCCCGGCCGCCGACCCCGAGGCCGACAATCGGGACCGATCGACCGCAGAGTCGCCCGCCACCGTCATCGAGGCCAGAAGCGGATCCTCGAAGTCCCCCAACTCCCTGCTTCCGGAGCGCCACAGGAGCTCTCCCGCGACGACGGCAATCAGTACGACGGCGGCCGCGGCGGCAATCCGCGGTCCATGGATCCTCCATCCGTTTTTGCGGGGCAGCGGCATGCCGGGCTCCGGCACGTGCGGTTCATGCCCCTCGAGTTCGCGTTGCAGACGCTCCCAACTCCCTTCCGAAGGGGAGATTTCGGCGTCGCGCAGCGTACTGCGCAGGACATCGGTCCAATCGGTATTTCGTTTCATCTTCATCATTCGTGCGTCTCCAAATAGGTTCTGATCCGGCGGGCCAGCAGGCTCCGGGCCCGGAACAGCTGCGACGAGGAGCTCTTCTCGTTGATTCCCAGCAGGCGGGCGATCTCGCGATGCGGCAGTCCCTCGATGCAGTAGAGGTTGAACACCGTGCGGTAGCCGTCCGGGAGCTCCGCGACGAACTCCATCAGCACCTCGCGCGGCACGCGGGCCACCTCTGCGGCCTGCGGTTCGGCCAGCGTATCGGCAACACGCCCCTCGTCGAGGGGGAGTGTCCCGAGGCGGTTGCGCGTACGGAGCCACTCGAGGGCCACGTTGACCGTGATGCGTTCGATCCAGGCCCTCAGCGACCCCTTGCCGCGAAACGTAAAGCGGTCGAACGCGCCGTAGATCTTCAGGAAGGCATCGTGCATGAGATCCTCGCCCGTCGCACGGTCGCCGACGTATCGCACGCAGATGGCCAGCAACCGGCCCGCATAGCGATCATACAGCTCTCTGCGAGCCGCATTATCGCCCCGTCTGCACCCTTCGGCCAGTATCTCTTCGTCCATCTGCATCGGTCGTTCCACCTTTTAAATGCGGCGGCGGGGAAAAGACTGCGCCGGAGCATGAAAAAAAATATTTCCGACATGCAGTATTCGGCCGTCGCGCCGTTTTAAGAGCGAAAGATAACACAAAATAGAGAAATTATGAAAAAATTCGGTTTATTCCTGCTGGGAGCGCTGACGATGCTGGGTGTCACCTCCTGCAACGACGATGACGGCGACTACCCGCGCAACACCCCGCTGATCACGACCGTCTGCCCGCTCGAGGGCGGTGACTACTGTTTCGAGCGCGACAACGGCGACCGTCTCTACCCGAGCGACAAGTCGCGCGTGCCGGGCTACAAACCCGACGGGGATCAGAAACAGCGCGCCATCATCTGGTTCTCGCTGCTCGACCAGACCATCCCGGGCTATCGCTACAACATCGCCCTCTACGCCGTGGAGGAGATCTACACGGGCACCTCGGAGGTGGTCAGCGATGCCGCACGCCTGGCCGAACTGGGCGATGCCAAAACGGGTTATACCGTGGGGACGTTCAATCTCTCGGAGTCGTGGCTGACCTTCTACGCCCTCTATTCGTGCCGCTACAACTCGAAGCACACCTTCACGCTGGCCGTGGACAAGAGCGGCACGATGGAGTTCAAGGAGAGCAAGGAGGGTTACCTCGACGTCGTGGTGCTGCACGATGACCAGGACGATCAGGGCGGCCCCGACTGCGGATTCTACATTTCGTTCGACCTCACGCCCCTGGCCGCCGAGCTCGAGGGCAAGAAGGGTATCAACCTGCTGATCCCGACGCGCGAAAACGGCAACCGGGAGATCAAGCTTCGATTCGATGCCTCGCGCGGGGAGTAGCCACTTCGCCGCGGCAGCCGATCCGGTCCGTCAGCCCTCGGGGCCGACGGGCCGGATTTTTTAGCACCCGCACCCTCCCGGATTCGTCGAAAAAGCGTATATTTGCATCATGTCCATCGTACGCAACACCGAAAGCGATCTCGATTTCGAGAACAAGATCCGTCCGCAGGAGCTGGAGAACTTCTCCGGACAGGACAAGATTGTCGACAACCTGCGGGTCTTCATCAAGGCGGCGCTCATGCGCGGCGATTCGCTCGACCACGTTCTGCTGCACGGACCTCCGGGTCTGGGCAAGACCACCCTTGCAAACATCATCGCCAACGAGATGGGGGCGCAGCTGCGCGTGACCTCGGGACCCGTGCTGGACAAGCCGGGCGACCTGGCCGGCCTGCTGACGAACCTCAATCCGGGCGACGTGCTCTTCATCGACGAGATCCACCGCCTGAGCCCCATCGTCGAGGAGTATCTCTACTCGGCCATGGAGGATTTCAAGATCGACATCGTGCTCGACAAGGGCCCCTCGGCCCGCTCGATCCAGATCGAACTGGCCCCCTTCACGCTCATCGGCGCCACGACGCGCAGCGGCCTGCTGACCTCGCCGCTCCGGGCGCGTTTCGGCATCCAATGCCATCTGGAGTACTACGACGTCCCTGTTCTGGCCGGCATCGTACGGCGTTCGGCGCGGATTCTCGACGTCTCGATCGACGACGATGCCGCCCGTGAGGTGGCCTTGCGTTCGCGCGGCACGCCGCGTATCGCCAACGCCCTGCTGCGCCGCGTGAGGGACTTCGCCATGGTCAAGGGCGAGGGACACATAGACCTGGAGATCACGCGCATTGCCCTCTCGGCGCTGAACATCGACTCGCGGGGTCTGGACCAGATGGACAACAAGATTCTGGGGACGATCATCGAGAAATTCAACGGCGGGCCGGTCGGACTGAACACCGTGGCAACGGCCGTCGGTGAGGAGGCCGGCACGATCGAGGAGGTCTACGAGCCGTTCCTCATCAAGGAGGGTTTTCTCAAACGCACGCCGCGAGGTCGTGAGGCGACACCGCTGGCATGGGAGCATCTGGGCTTCACGCCGCCCGGCAGCGGAGACTCCACCCTCTTCTGACTGCCTCCGACCGGACGAAAACAGCCCCGGACACCATGCCGGCCCCGAACTGCCGCGTCGCCGGCTCGACAGACCCCGAACAAGACTGAAAACCGATCTGACCGCAAAATGGACCTTCGACACCTCCACCTGCACCGGATCCACCTCATCGCATCCGTCGGGCTGCTGCTGGGCACTCCCGCCCTGCTGCACGCCGCGCCCGGCTATCCGAAATCGGCAACCCCGCCGCCCGCCGCCGAAACCCGGGCCACAACAACGGCCTCCACCGCAGTCTCCGCCGCCACCTCCAACGGACAGCAAATCCTCGCGGAGTCGGTCTCCGAGGCGCCGGTTCAGCGGCCCTGGCTGGTTCCACGCAACCGCCCGCAGCACACCTTTTTTGTCGATGCCGGCTATCTGGCCCTGCTATTTACCCTTCATTTCCAGACCTTTGACTCGGGTTCGCTCAACGAGGGGCTGAGCCTCACGGCCGGCTACAACTGGACCTCGCGCCGGGGTCTGGGCGTGGGCGTAATCTACTCCGGAGGCTTCTTCTCGGCCCGACGCAGCGGCCTCCTCAGCACGGGCCGTCTGCTCTACGTCGCTCCGGAATTCGTGGCCCGGCAACGGGCCGGACGCCGCTGGCTTTTCCGCGAGGCGGTCGGCATCGGATATGGACGCTACGTGCGCAGCTACGACGGAAATCGCGCCGGACGCGGCGGCGTCGGGCTGCACGAACGGGCGTCGGTCGAATTCATGGCAACACGCTGGCTGGGCCTGTCGCTCGGATTCGGCGGCGAATGGATCCTTACCGGCGCCCCGGATGTGGGCGACGGCGTGGAGTTCAATCTGGTGGGATTGCTCACCTTTCATGTCGGAGGCGGCGTGCGTTTTTATTTCTAAAAAAATTGCCCAAAAATCTAAAAAAATTTACATTCTGCGCGATAATTGTTATATTTGCCGTTAACCGAATTGAAAACAAAGACTCAGAACGGTAAACAGATGGATACCAAATCGAAACTCGACGAAGCAGCGCTGCGCTACCACAGCGAAGGGCAACCCGGCAAGATCGGTGTCGTGCCCACCAAACCCTATCAAACCCCCTACGATCTGTCGCTGGCCTACTCGCCGGGCGTTGCAGCCCCCTCGCGAGCCATTGCGGCCAATCCCGACGACGTCTATACCTACACCGGCAAGGGCAACCTCGTGGCCGTGATCTCGAATGGAACGGCCGTACTCGGACTGGGCAACATCGGCCCGCTGGCCGGAAAGCCCGTCATGGAGGGCAAGTGCATGCTCTTCAAGACCTACGCCGGCATCAACGCCTTCGACATCGAGGTCGATGCCACCGATCCCGACGAGTTCGTGCGTGCGGTGAAGGCCATCGCCCCCACCTTCGGCGGCATCAACCTCGAGGATATCAAGGCCCCGGAGTGCTTCGAGATCGAGACCCGCCTGCGCGAGGAGCTCGACATCCCGCTCATGCACGACGACCAGCACGGTACGGCCATCATCACCTCGGCGGCCCTGATCAACGGCGCCAAGATCGCCGGCAAGGAGATTTCGCAGCTGCGCGTGGTAGTCAACGGCGCAGGAGCCGCCGCCATCGCCTGCGCGAAACTCTTCATCGCCCTGGGCGTCCGTCATCAGAACGTGACGCTCTGCGACAGCCACGGCGTAGTGACGATCTACCGCGAAGACCTCAACCGCATGAAACGCGAATTCGCCACCACACGCCGCATCTCGACGCTGGCCGAAGCGGTCGAGGGGGCCGACGTCTTCCTGGGCGTCTCGAAGGCCGACACGCTGAAGCCCGAAATGCTGCGGACGATGGCCGAGAACCCGATCGTCATGGCGCTGGCCAACCCCGATCCGGAGATCGCCTACGAAACGGCCATGGCCTCGCGTCCGGACATCATCTTCGCCACGGGACGTTCCGACTATCCCAATCAGGTGAACAACGTGCTGGGATTCCCCTACATCTTCCGCGGAGCGCTCGACGTCCGGGCCACGAAGATCAACGAGGCAATGAAGCTGGCCGCCGCCCATGCGCTGGCCGAACTGACCCGCGAACCCGTTCCGGAGTCGGTGCTCAAGGCCTACGGAGTGGAGAGTCTGGAGTTCGGACGCAGCTACCTGATTCCCAAGCCGCTGGATCCGAGGCTGCTGCCGCGCATCTCGACGGCCGTGGCGCGTGCTGCCGTCGAATCGGGCGTCGCACGCCGTCCGATCACCGACTGGGAAGCCTATGCCGAGGAGTTGCGCAAACGGGTCGAAAGATAGTCCGACCGACAAACAGAAAAGGCAGGAATCCGTTGGATTCCTGCCTTTTTCATCTCCTCCGCACCGGGAGTCCCTGCACCGGGAGAGGGTCAGTTCTTCGCGTGGGCAGACCCGTCCGCCGGCGACTGCTCCGGAGCCTGAACGGTGGATGGAGCCGGAGCGGTGGATGGAGCCGGAGCGGTGGATGGAGCCGGAGCGGCCGTTCCCGCCGCGGTGAGCGAATTGCGTCCGGAGGCAACAACCGCCATGCGGTCGCGATAGAGGTCGGCCACGGTCGTGGCGGCATCGTCGATCGAGACGCGGGAGGTGTTCACCGTCAGGTCGTAGCGGTGCGGATCGCCCCAGCGTTCGCCGGTATAGTATTCATAGTGGGTCCTTCGGTTACGATTCACGCGCCGCACCTCGGCTTCGGCCGCGTCTGGGGCGATTCCATACTCCTCGACGCATCGCCGGCAGGCACTCTCCAGATCGGTGCAGCAGAAAACCCGCACGGCACGAGGTTCGTCGCGCAGCACAAAGTCGGCGCAGCGCCCGACAAGGACGCACGATTCGCGCGCGGCCAGCTCCTGGACGATCCGGCTCTCGGCCACGAACAGCACGTCGTCGGGCGAGAGGCTGTGATCCATCCGCGCGCCGTTCGACTGGGCGAAGATGCACTTGAGCCAGAACGACGGAATCGACTGCTCGTTGTGGAGGATATACGCCTCGTCCATACCGCTCTTCTGCGCTGCCAGGCGGATAAACTGATTGTCGTAGAGGGGAATATGCAGCATCGAGGCCAGTTTTTCGCCCAACTGATGTCCGCCGCTGCCATACTCGCGGGCGATTGTGATGACGACCGGCTGCGGGGAGTCGGCCGCCGGGGCTGCGGATTCTCTCTCCGGAGCCGTTCCTTCACCTCCGATCCAACGGTCGAAGATGCGGTAGAAGGGGGTGATGAAGTGGACGATCGGGCCGACGATCAGTGCGGCGGTGACCGTACCCTCGCGCACGCCCGAGATGTTGGAGAGGAAGACGAGCGAAAGGAGACAGGCCAGAATCACGAGCGTGACGTCAAAGGCCAGCTTGACATAGCCGAATTCGCGGCGCAGCCGTCGCGAGATGGCCCGCACGAAGTACTCGCCGGCGGCCATGGCGATGTTGACCTTCACCTCGAGGGCGATGCCGACGGCCAGCACGACGCAGCCGATGAGCAGGCTGACGATCTTGGCCGCATAGGCTTCGGGCGTGAGCCAGAAGAGGGCCGACATCGAACAGTCGATGAACGTACCGAAGAAGAGCGTGACGGGAATCTGCAGCAGGAAGATCCGCCGATCGGTCTTCAGGTCGGCTCGCGTCATGAAGGGGAGTTCGAGAAGCATGAACACCAGATTGAGGATAATGGTCCACTGGCCCATGGTCATCGGGGTGAACATGCTCAGAACGTAGGTAACGCTCGTAATGGGGGAGGTTCCCAGCAGGGCTTTGGTGATCAGCGCAATACCGAAGGCGTTGATGAACAATGCCACGACGAAGAGCAGATAGCGCCGAAAAAGCAGTCGGGTTTGGGTTTTCATGTCTGGACTTGAATGATATCAAGGCGCAAAATTCGTCTTTTCTTCCGAAATTCGGATCGGAAAGGAGCGACCGAAACTGGTATAATCCGAAACAAAAGCGTACCTTTGAGGTCGAAAACCGCTTGAACCATGCCACGCCCTGCCACCCATACCCATTCAACCGCCGATCCTGCCCGGGAGAGCTGCGAGGAGGTTTTCTACCGCGAAATACGCCCCGCCGACCTCTCGCACGGAGCGATGCGCCTTGAGCGGGGCTTCCTCTTCGGAATGGTCACAAACGGCACACTCCGCGAGGAGGACTCGTCGGGTGAGCGGACGCTGGAAAAGGGCGATCTGCTCATCCTGACACCGAGCCGCAGCTGTACGCTGCAATCCGCCGGCGGAGATTTCCGGATGGTCGGCATCGGCCTGGATCCCGACTTTTTCGACACGCTGCCCGACGGACAGCCGATGTACAGCCAGCTGGCCCGGTATCCCGATCCGAACGGAGCCATTCGCCTGCGGCCGGAGGAGGCGGCGTGGCGCCATCTGCTCCGCACGGCGGAACTGCTGGCCGACCGGCCCTCGCCCTACACCCTCTTCCACCGGGGAATCCTCCGCCACTGGTGCGGGCTCTTCCTGCTCGAAATCACGGACATGCTGCACCGCGACAACGAATCGAACCGCACGCCGGTCTGCATGAAACGGGCCGACCTGCTCTTCCGCCAGTTCAAGAAGCTCTCGGTCGAAAACTACCTCGGCCATCACGACATCGGATTCTACGCCGATGCGCTGCACATCTCGACCACCTACCTCTCGCGGATCGTCAAACGTACCACCGGCCACACGGTCTATGCCCATCTGGCGGGGTTGCTGGCGGCCGAGGCACGGCGCTGTCTGGAGAGTACGGACAAGGATGTCAAGGAGATCGCCTATCGGCTGGGGTTTTCGGATCAGTCCTCGTTCGGGAAATTCTTCAAGGCGCAGAGCGGGCTCTCACCGCGCCACTATCGCCAACGTTTCGGACGGGGAGGCGACGACCGGGACGGCGGCAGCCCGCGGGAAGCCGAGTCCTCCCCCGCCGAGACCGATCTCACAAAATAAACCCGGGCGAATCCATCACCCGGGAAAGACCAATCTATTAATAAAAAAGAGGAATCCGGCGCCACGGCCGCGAGCCGTCAGACAAAGAGTGCCGAGAACTCCGGAAGCGACATCTTCCGCACCTGACAGTCTCCGATTCCGACGGGCAGTACGATGCGCAGCATCCCCTCGGCGTTCTTCTTGTCCTTGCCGACCTCCTTGAGCAGGCGTTTCATCTCGACCGGCGGCGTGAGTTCGAAACCCAGCCGCGAAAGCAGATCGACGATCCGCTGCCGATCCTCCTCGCCGAGCACCCCCAACCGTACGGCGGCCCCGGCAATCAGCGCCGTTCCGACGGCTACGGCCTCACCGTGGTTCATGCGGTTCGAGGACTTCTCGATGGCGTGCGCCAGCGTATGGCCGAGGTTGAGTTTGCGGCGTTCGCCCGCTTCGCGTTCGTCGCGTTCGACGATGTCGGCCTTGACCCGGATGGCCGCCGAGATGATGTCGGAGAGCAGGTCCGTATCCTGACGCAGCGCCTCGAACGAGGTCTGCTCCAGACGGGCAAACAGCTCCGGATCGGCAATGACGGCTGCCTTGACCACTTCGGCCAGTCCGGCGCGGAACTCACGGTCGGGGAGCGAACGCAGCAACGAGGGGTCGCAGATGACGAACTGCGGCTGGGTGAAGGTTCCGGCCATGTTCTTGTAGCCGTCGACATTGACGCCGTTCTTGCCGCCTACCGAGGCGTCGACCTGTCCCAGAAGGGTTGTGGAGACAAATCCGAACTTCACCCCGCGCATGTAGGTCGAGGCGGCAAAACCCGCCACGTCGGAGACAATGCCGCCGCCGATGGCCAGTACGAAGGTCGAACGGTCGACGCCCAGCTCGATGAAGCGGCGGTAGAGGGTCTCGACCGTCTGCAGCGTCTTGATGCTTTCGCCCAAACCGATGAGCACCGCATCGTAAGGGGCCACGAACGAGTGGTAGAGCCGGTCGATCGTGGCATCCGAAACGACGACCACTCGCCCCTCGGGAAGAAGTTCGGGGAGCAACTCGACGGCCGAACCGATATATACCTGACTGCTGCGAAGGTTAAAAGCGGGTTCCATTATTTAACTTTTTTAAGAAGTAAGCAAATGTAGTACATTTTCCGGAGAAATTGTTACCTTTGCACGACAAAATACAGATTTATGCAAAAACTGCGCAATATCGCGATCATAGCCCACGTCGACCACGGCAAGACGACGCTGGTCGACAAGATGATCCTGGCAGGCCACGTGCTGCGTGACAACCAGCAGACGGGCGACCTGATTCTGGACAACAACGACCTGGAGCGCGAACGGGGAATCACGATTCTCTCAAAGAACGTTTCGGTGATCTACAAGGACTACAAGATCAACATCATCGACACCCCGGGCCACGCCGATTTCGGCGGCGAAGTGGAGCGCGTGCTCAACATGTGCGACGGTGTGCTGTTGCTGGTCGACGCCTTCGAAGGGACGATGCCCCAGACGCGGTTCGTGCTGCAGAAGGCCCTGGCGCTGGGCAAGAAGCCCATCGTGGTGATCAACAAGGTGGACAAGCCCAACTGCCGCCCCGAAGTGGTCAACGAACAGGTCTTTGACCTGATGTTCTCGCTCAACGCCACCGAGGAGCAGCTCGACTACAAGACCATCTACGGCTCGGCCAAGCAGGGGTGGATGTCGCACAAGTGGAACGAACGCACCAATTCGATCGTCCCGCTGCTCGATACGATCATCGACGAGATCCCCGAACCGGCCCAGGTCGAGGGTACGCCGCAGCTGCTGATCACCTCGCTCGAGTACTCTTCCTACACGGGGCGTATCGCCGTGGGCAAGCTCACGCGCGGCACGCTGCACGCCGGCGAGAACGTCACGCTGGCCAAGCGCGACGGCGTGACGATGCAGAAGTGCAAGATCAAGGATCTGATGGTCTTCGAGGGGTTGGGCAAGAAGAAGGTCGACGAGGTTCCGTGCGGCGAGATCTGCGCCATCATGGGTATCGACGGCTTCGAGATCGGCGACACGATCTGCGACTACGACAACCCCGAGCCGCTGCCCCCGATCGCCATCGACGAACCGACGATGTCGATGCTCTTCACGATCAACAACTCGCCCTTCTTCGGCAAGGACGGCAAATATGTCACCTCACGCCACATCAAGGAGCGTCTGGACCGCGAGCTGGAGAAGAACCTGGCGCTGCGCGTGACGCCCGGTCCGTCGGCCGATTCGTTCAACGTCTTCGGCCGCGGCGTGCTGCACCTCTCGGTGCTGATCGAGACGATGCGCCGCGAGGGCTACGAACTGCAGGTCGGCCAGCCGCAGGTCATCACCAAGATCATCGACGGCAAGAAGTGCGAACCGGTCGAGGAGCTGACGGTCGACTGTCCCGAGGAGCACTCCGGCACGGTGATCGACATGACGACGCGCCGCAAGGGTACGCTGCGTGACATGTCTTCGGACGGCGAACGTGTGCGGCTGCTGTTCGACATTCCGTCGCGCGGCATCATCGGACTGCGTTCGAACATGCTGACGGCTACGGCCGGCGAGGCGATCATGACCCACCGCTTCAAGGATTTCGAGCCCTGGGCCGGCGACATCGAGATGCGCACCAACGGCTCGATCATCTCGGGCGAGACCGGCACGGCCTACGCCTACTCGATCGACAAGCTGCAGGATCGCGGCCGCTTCTTCATCAGCCCGATGGATCAGGTCTACGAAGGTCAGGTCATCGGCGAGCACACGCGCCAGAACGACATCACGGTCAACGTCACCAAGGCCAAACAGCTGACCAACATGCGTGCTTCGGGGTCGGACGACAAGGCGGTGATCGTTCCGCCGAAGGTCTTCACGCTGGAGGAGGCCCTCGAATACATCAAGGAGGACGAATACGTCGAGGTAACGCCACACGCCATCCGTCTGCGCAAGATCCTGCTCCACGAAACCGACCGCAAGCGCGCCGCCAAATAATCCGGAGCCGGAGACTGAAAGCTGCAAGCCGAAAACCCGATTGCAAAGATACCTCACGATGAATCACTTCACCCTGTCACTGGCCGCAGGAGCCATTGCCGGAGCCCTGGTCGTCATTCCGATGATCTTCCAGCGATTCTCGGCGCGCAGCTGCATCGCCTCGTTTCTGATCTACCTCTTCGCCGGGGTGATCATTTTCTACGGCAACCTGCCCTACCTGCCCTGGTGGGCCGACGGCATGGGCATAACGGTCATGCTGACCGTGCCGACGCTCTTCGCCGCCTCGGGCAAGGAGCAGAAGTCGATTCCGCTGATTCTGTTCAATGCCCTGCTCTTCGGATTTCTCCTGAGCATGGCCGAACACTATCTGGCCTGACCGGGGGGGGGGAGAGGGAGGGGGCAGCCTGACCCGGGAGGAGAGCATGAGCCGGAAGGAGCGGCGCGAAACGGGAGAAGCGGCGCGAAACCACACCCATACACAAAAAAACGGACTTCGGTCCGTTTTTTTGTTTGCCGTCCGGCGCAGTATTGCAGTCCGACAACCGTTTACAGGAAAACTTCACACCTAAACCACCAAACGACCCATGAAAAAATGGCTGCTTCTGCTGATGACGCCTCTCGTATTGGGCGCCTGCGACAAGGACAACACATCGCGCACTGAAATCTGGACCATTGCCCCCGAAAAGGGCGTGGCAGGCATCACCATGGGCTTCGGTTACATACCGGCCTACATCGTCCAAAAAGGGGCCAACGCCTCATGGGAGATCGTTCCCGGTCCCATCGAAGGCTTCTCGTTCGAGGAGGGCTGGCAGACGACCCTGCGCGTACGAATCGACCGGATCGCCAACCCGCCGGCCGACGGCAGCAGTGAACGCTACACGATGGAGGAGCAGCTCGCTCGCACAGAAACCACATCCCCCGTCGATCCGCTGACCTTCAGCCCCGAACTGGAGATCCGCGTCGCCTCGCGGCGGGCCGATGCGCAGATAGCCGCCTACTGGATCCAGGACCTGCGTTACGACACGCCGCAATGGCAGGCCTTTCCGTCGGAGATCGAGGGTTTCGACTTCAAGCCCGGACACGAATACCGCCTGCGCATCCAGCCTGTCGCCGTGTATGACGAAGCGAAAAGCGACTGGATCGACAACGATTCGTGGTCGGTGAAATACCGTTTGCGGGAGCTGCTCTCCGACGAGGTGAAGGAGTCCGAAGGGCTGCCGGAATAGAACCGGAATAGAAGGTCCGCAGGAATAGAAGCGCAGAACGAAAAGGGCCCGGAGCGCGGCCGACGGTTCCGGACGCGCCTCCTACCGGCGCAGCGTAGCAAACGAAAGGATGTGCCACGTCACCCCGACGGCCACGGCCAGCAGCAGGAGCTGCGCCCACCACAGCCGGTCGACCACCGTCACGATGCAATAGAGCAGCGTGGCCCAGAGCAGCGCAACGGAGATCACCTTGGCTCGGAGCGGAATGGCGCGGTACTCGCGGAACTGGCGGATGTAGGGTCCCAGCCGGCGATGCGAGACCAGCCAGCCGTAGAGCCGCGGCGAAGAGCGTACCCAGAGGGCTGCGGCCAACAGCAGAAAGGGGGTCGTCGGAAGCAGCGGAACAAAGATTCCGACCAGTCCCAACACAAGGGCCACGGCACCGAGGAGCATGAAAAGTGTCTTCACGCCGCAAAAATAGGCAAATCCGACGCTTTGAAACAAGGCCGAGACGAATATTTCGTTAACTTTGTCTTCCGAAACGAAGTCGGAGACGACAAAAACCTCAAAAACACAGGATACGATGACGAAAATCGGTATCGCCAGCGACCACGCCGGCTATGAAATGAAAGAATTTCTCGTAGGCTACCTCGACGCCATGGGTTACGAGGTGCTGGATTTCGGAACGGACTCTCCCGAGAGTGTCGACTATCCGGACTTTGCCCATCCGCTGGCCGAGGCTGTCGAGCAGGGAGAAGTGGCCTTCGGCGTAGGTCTCTGCGGCTCGGGCGAAGGGATGGCCATCACGCTCAACAAACACCAGGGTGTCCGGGCCGGGTTGTGCTGGGATCCGGAGATCGCCTCGCTGATCCGCCGTCACAACGACGCCAACATCATCGTCTTTCCGGCGCGCTTCATCACCAACGACGAGGCGGTGCAGATGCTCGACGCCTTCTTTGCGGCCGAGTTCGAGGGAGGCCGCCACGCAAAGCGGGTTGCCAAGATTCCGGTTCCTGCCGCCCAGAGCAGCCAGAGCGAAAAATAGCCCAAAGGGGCTGCAAGGGCCGGGAAAGGGGTCCGAAGGCTTCCGGGAGGCGCCGCAGAGGCCGTCAACCGGATGGGGGGGGGCGTAAAGGTCTCCCGGATTTCCGGAAGGCACTGCAGGACATCTGCCGGGAGCCGACGGGGCCGACAAGGCAAGACCGGGACAAGCGGATTCCCGGAAGGCCGGAGGGTTTCGGCTCCGACCGGATCAGAGTTGGAAGACAAAGGGCGAGAGAGCACGCAGCTCCTCGCCTTTTTCGTGCCCGGCGAAGAGGCCGAAGACGGCCGAACCGCTTCCCGACATCGAAGCGTAGAGCGCCCCCTCTGCAAGAAGCCGCTCCTTGACAGCGCGAATGGCGGGATGGGCGGCAAAGACCGACTCCTCGAAGTCGTTGGTCACCAGCCCCTGCCACTCGGTTACCGGGCGCCGCAACCGCTCGGCAAGCGGCACGTCCGGCACCCGCGGCCGCACGCCGGCATAGGCCTCGCGCGTCGAGACCCCCTCGTCGGGCTTCACCACCACGAGCGTCAGCCCCAACAGATCCAGCGGGAAGGGGATCATCACCTCACCGCGGCCCGTGCACAACTGCGGGGTGTTCCGCACGAAGAAGGCCGTATCGCTGCCCAGCTCGGCGGCCCGGTCGATGAGCTCCGCCTCCGAAAGACCGAGCGCAAAGAGCCGGTCGAGCGCCACAACCACCGCCGTGGCATCGGCCGATCCGCCCCCCAGCCCCGCGCCGAACGGCACGTGCTTCGCAAGACGGATCCGCACGCCGTCCACACCGTAGCGGTCGCGCATCAGGCGAAAGGCCTTCAGACAGAGGTTCGACTCGTCGGGGCAGTCCACCACAAGTCCCTCGGAGCGGAATGACGCGCCGGGAGCGTCGGTGCGTTCGACCTCCACCTCGTCGTAAAGCCCCCGCACGGGAAACATCACCGTCTCCAGATCGTGGTAACCGTCGGCCCGGCGGCGGAGGATGTCCAGGCCCAGATTTATTTTGCAGTTTGCGCGCAGTATCATGCAACAAAGATACGAAGGATTTTCGTATTTTTACGGCATGAAATTCCGCACCGAAATCGAACCCCTCCGCACCGACCTGACGATCGGCTACCGCAACCACATCCTGAGCCTCGGATCGTGCTTCGCCACACAGATGGCCGAACGGCTCGAAGCGGCGAAGTTCCACGTCGTGAAGAACCCCTCGGGCATCCTCTTCAACCCGCTGTCGATCGCCGGGGCCATCCGCAGCTACGCCGACCCCCGGCCCGTCACCGCCGACGAACTGGGCTTCGACGGCGAACTCTGGTACCACTTCGACTTCCACGGCGACCTCTCGGCCCCGACCCTCGACGAGGCTTTGCAGCGCATGAACCGCGCCCGGCAGCTGGGTGCCGAGGCGCTCCGCCGCTCCGACCGCGTGATCCTGACCCTCGGCACGGCCTGGGTCTACGAACACCGGGGACGCGTGGTGGCCAACTGCCACCGGCAGCCGGCATCGGAATTCATGAGACGGCGACTGAGCGTCGAGGAGATTGTCGGCACCCTTGCCGAACTCTTCGACGGACCGCTGGCCGGCAAGCGGATCCTGCTGACGGTGAGCCCCGTACGGCACCTGGGCGACGGACTCGCCGGAAATGCCGTCAGCAAGGCTACGCTGCGCGTGGCGGTCGAGGAGCTCACCGAACGCTTTCCGCAGGCGCTCTACTTCCCCGCCTTCGAGATCCTCACGGACGACCTGCGCGACTACCGCTTCTATGCCGACGATCTGGTCCACCCCGCGCCGAAGGCCGTCGACTACATCTGGGAACGTTTCACCGAGGCGCTGCTCGACGACGAGGCCCGGCGGCTGCTCCCCGAGGTCGAGTCGATCGTTGCGGCGGCGGCCCACCGTCCCCGCAACCCCCGCAGCGAAGCCCACCGCGCCTTCTGCCGCCGCCAGCTCGAACGGATTGCCGCCCTCCCCGGGCTCGATTTTCGGACCGAAAGCGCGCTTTTCAGACAATGTATCGAAATAAATTCGTAAATTTGCGCTCATACGAACCGCAACCATGAACAAGCGTCTTATTCTGCTCGCCATAGCCGCCCTGACGGCCTTCGCACCCGCCGCCGCACAGCCCCGTCTGATCGTTCAGATCGTCGTCGGATCGATGCGCGCCGGCGATCTGGACCGCTACGCCGTCAATTTCGACGAGGGCGGATTCCTCCGTCTTACGGAACGCGGCACGGTCTATTCGGATGCCCGCTACGACTACCTGCAGACCACGACCCCCGTCTCGCTGGCCACGCTCGTCACCGGAGCCATGCCCTCGACCCACGGCGTGATCGGCCCCCGCTGGGTCGACTACACCACCAACCGCACGGTCAGCCTGATCGACGGCCGCCGCGGCCCCGGAGCCTATCACCGCATCGCCCCGACGCTGGCCGAGACGCTCCTCGACCAGTCTCCCGAGAGCCAGGCCGTGACGATTGCCGCCGAAGCCATGTCGGCCGTCGTGATGGCCGGACGCGGCGGCGAAGTCTTCTGGCTCGACTCCACGCGCTGCGACTGGGTCTCGTCGCCCTATTACACCGAGCAGCTCCCCGAATGGATCGAGCGCAGCAACCGCGAACGCTACAACCTCTCCTACATCGGTCTCGAATGGCGGTCGCTGCTCGAAAAGAGTCGCTATCTGAACACCCGTCAGCACGACATCGTCCTCTTGGGCCGCAACAAAAAGGAGGACACCAACGGACAAGGGCGTCTGAAACTGACAAGCGACTACGAACGGCTGCTCTACACGCCGGCCGGGAATACCGCCGTGCTGGGGCTGGCCAAACAGGCTATCGCCCAATACCGTCTGGGCGCCGACCGGACGCCCGATCTGCTGAACATCTGCCTCGACTCGCCGCGCCGCATCGCCGAGGCCTACGGTCCCGAGTCGATCGAGGTCGAGGACATGTACTACCGGCTGGACCGCGATCTGGCCGACTTCCTGACCTTCCTCTTCGCACAGGTCAAGGATGGAAACGTGCTGGTGGTCGTCACCTCCGACCACGGCACAAGCCCTTCGTACGACGCCGGGCAGCAGGAGGTCGAACGCTTCAACAGCCGCCAGTTCGAGGTGATTGTCAACGGCTTTCTGAACGTCCGCTACGGCACGGGCGACTGGGTGGTGGCCTACGGCGACAAGTCGCTCTGGCTGAACCACAACCTCATCTACGAACGCGGACTGAATCTGGCCGAGGTGCAGAACGAGGTGGCCATCTTCGCCATGCAGTTCAGCGGCGTGTCGCACGCTCTGGCCGCCACGGCCATGCGCACGAGCTACTTCGGCAGCGGATACGCCCGCAAGATGCAGAACAGCTTCTACCCGCGCCGTTCGGGCGACGTGATTCTCAATCTGATGCCCGGCTGGATCGAGGAGCAGGAGCGCTGCTGGTCGATGTCGGGCTCGATGTACGGCTACGACACCGAGGTGCCGCTGATCTTCTACGGACAGGGGGCCGGACCGTTGCGCGTCAACCGCCGCGTGGAGATGACCGCCGTGACCCCGACACTGGCCCGCGTGGCCGGTGTGCGCGAACCCGCCGCCGCGGAGGGCACGGTCCTCGAAGAGATCGTCGACCTGTAGGGGCCGGCGTACGGATGGCTGCGAAAATGACGTTAAATACCATACGAACATGGACAAGATACAGGAGGAAATCATTGAGGAGTTCTCGGTTTTCGACGACTGGCTCGACAAATACGACTATCTGATCGGTCTGAGCGAAACGCTCCCCCCGATCGCCCCGGAACACCGCACCGAACAGTACCTCATTCAGGGGTGCCAGTCGCGGGTGTGGGTCGACGCCCGGCTGGAAAACGGCCGCGTCTACTACTCGGCCGACAGCGACGCCATAATAACCAAGGGGATTATCGCGTTACTGATCCGGGTGCTCAACGGCCGGACCCCGAAGGAGATCCTCGATACGGAGCTCTACTTCGTCGACCGCATCGGTCTGAGCGCCAACCTCTCGCCCACACGGGCCAACGGACTGGTGGCGATGATCAAGCAGATGAGACTCTACGCCCTGGCCTTCGAGACCAAGGTCGAGGCCGAAGAGAAAGAAGAGAAAACAAAAACGGAAAACAGCGGCAACGGGGCGAACTGACCGCCCCGGCCGGCTAAATGGCCCGGCCGGCAGGATGTGCAGGTGCGAAGAGGCCGATGCTGCCGCACGACCGGCACGAAACAGGATGGAAACACAGAAAACAATGACACCCGAAGAGATTCTTGAGGTTGAAAAGGAGATCGTCGCGACGCTCAAGAACATATACGACCCGGAAATCCCGGTCAACATCTACGATCTCGGTCTGGTCTACGAAATCGACTACACGCCCGACGGCGTGGCCACGATCCGCATGACCCTCACCGCCCCCAACTGCCCGATGGCCGACATGCTCGTCGAGGATGTCAACCAGCAGGTCGCCAAGGTCAAGGGCGTCAAGTCGGTGAACGTCATCCTCACGTTCGACCCCGTGTGGGACAAGAGCATGATGTCCGAGGAGGCGCTGCTGGAACTCAACATGCTGTAGGAATGGCGGAGGCTAAGGGTGCAAACACGGAGCAGAGGTCCCGCACGATCGAACGGCTCGAAGCCCGGGCCGGCGAACACGCCTGCGGCGGATTCTTCGCGGCACTCGACGATCTGCAGCGCACGGAGCTCTTCACGACGCTGATCTTCGACCGGCTGCAACGCAAGATGCGCACCGTCGAGGCTCTGCGCCGCGAGGCCGCCGACAACTGGAACCAGACCTTCTACCTGCTCTACTTCCGCACGCTGGGCGACCGCCGCAACCAGGAGGCCTATCTCGAACTGGCGCGGAGGGTCCCCTACCGTGTCGTGTTGCGCGAACGTCGGGTGCCCCACGCCATCGAGGCGATGCTCTTCGGCGCCTCGGGACTGCTCGACCTCTACCGCAACGACGAATATACGCTCAATCTGCGCCGCAACTTCGAACACCTGGCGGCCAAATACGATATCCGCCCGATGGAGGCCGCAGTGTGGGAACTCGCCGAAATCCGTCCGGCCAACCACCCCGTGCTGCGGCTGGCGCAGGCCGCGGAGTTCTTCGCCCAGGACGAATTCGTCATGGACCGCACGATGGCCTGCCGCAGCGAGGAGGATGTCCGCCGTCTGTTCGGTATCGAAGCCGCCGACTACTGGCGCACCCACTTCGTCCCCGCTGCCGAAAGCGACTCGCGGCCCAAGCGCATCGGCGCCTTCAAGGCCAACATCATCGGCATCAATCTGGTCGTCGTGCTGCAGTTCGCCTACGGCAGCTTCATGGCCAACGAACGATTGCGCGACAGCGCCCTCTCGCTGCTCGAAAGACTCCCGGCCGAGGACAACCGCTACATGCGTGACTGGGCGGCAGCCGGCGTGCGCCCGCGCAACGCCTTCGAAAGTCAGGCCCTGCTGCAACTCGCGACCGAATACTGTCCGGAGCGGCGCTGCGCGGAGTGTCCCGTCGGACGCCGGATCGCAAAATCGATCCCGGAAATGCAATAGCTCCCCAAAAAGAGTAACTTTGCCGGAAACCGCTCACAGCCCAAGAGCGCACAACCCTTCCCGCCATGGAAAACAGCTCCAAACGCCCCCTGATCAGCGTTGTCATGCCGCTCTACAACGCAGAGCGATTCGTCGGCGAAAGCATCGAAAGCCTGATGGCTCAGACGCTCTCCGATTTCGAACTGATCGTCATCGACGACTGCTCAACCGACGGCTCGGCGGCCGTGGTCGAGCAGCTCCAACGACGCGACCCGCGGATCGTCCTGCTGCGCAACGAACACAATGCCGGTGCGGCCGAAACCCGGAATCACGGAATGGATGCGGCCCGCGGCGAATTCATCGCCTTCCTCGATGCCGACGACATCTGCGTCCCGAGGCGTTTCGAAAAGCAGATCGCCTTTCTGAAAGCCCACCCCGAAGTGGATGTCTGCGGCAGCTACTATCTGATTTTCAACGACCGTGACGGTCGCAATCACGGCCATTACGGCCATCTTCCGCTCACCCCGGAGGAGATTCGCTGCCAGGTCTTCTTTTTCAATCCGCTGGGCATGTCCACCATCATGCTGCGGGCCAATGCCCTCCGGAAAACCGGAATTCGGTTCCGGAACTGCGTCTGCGAAGACTACAAGCTGTGGGCCGATCTCTCGGACCGGCTCGCCATGGCCAACATCCCCGAGTGTCTGATCCTCTACCGCCAATGGGAGGAGCAGACTTCAGCCCGGCACCAGCAGCGTCAGGTGGAGAGTGCCCTGGAGATTCAACGCGAACTGCTCGCTCGAAGAACGGGCATCGTCCTCTCGGACGACGAAGCCCGAAGGCTGTCCCGCTTCGTCCACCAGTCCGAACTGGTCGAACGCAGCGACCTCCCCTTCTTCCGGCAATTCCTGTTCCGCTTCCACCATGCCTACCGACAACGGGAACCCTACAGGCCGAAACACTTCGAACGGATGCTGCGCAACCGCTTCATCTACTTCTACCGGCGTTTCAACCCTTCGTGGAAGGTCTGGCTGCAAAAGCGCCTCTTCCGGATCGCTCTGCTGTTCCATTGATCCGCCAAGCGGCATTCATCCGCCCGAAAACACCCCTCGGCACCCGTTTCCGAAGGCCCGACACACCCGCCAATCCCCATCCCGTGGAAAAGTTCGCGGGTTTGGGCACCATTTTTTGCGTAATTCACGGAAAAATGCCTATCTTTGTAGGCTTTACAACCAAAACCCGAAAATCACGACAGACCGTATGGATATAGTTGCCAGCATCATCAAAGCCCTCTTCGGCTCGAAAGCCGACAAGGACCGCAAACTGATCGAGCCCTATCTGCAGAAGATCAAGGCCGTATACCCGTCGATCGAGGCCCTTTCGAACGACGAACTCCGCGCCCGCAGCGAGGATCTCAAAAAACAGATCGCCGACTACATCGCCCAGGACGAGGCCCGCATCGTCGAACTCAAGGCCCAGCTCGAAAAACCCGAAACGTCGCTCGAAGAGAAGGAGAAGATCTCCAAGGAGATCGACTCCACCACCAAGCGTATCGACGACCGCATCGAGGAGATCCTCGACCGCATCCTCCCCGAGGCCTTCGCCATCATGAAGGATACGGCACGACGCTTCGCCCAGAACGACACCGTCGTCGTCACGGCCAACGACTTCGACCGCGAACTCGCTGCTACGAAGGACTTCGTCACCATCGACGGCGACAAGGCCGTCTATGCCACCCACTGGATGGCCGGCGGCAACGACGTCAAGTGGGACATGATCCACTACGACGTCCAGCTCTTCGGCGGCGTGGTGCTCCATCAGGGCAAGATCGCCGAAATGGCAACGGGTGAAGGCAAAACCCTCGTGGCAACGCTCCCCGTATTCCTCAACGCCCTGGCCAAGAAGGGCGTGCACATGGTCACGGTGAACAACTACCTGGCCAAGCGTGACTCCGAATGGATGGGCCCGATGTACGAGTTCCACGGACTGTCGGTCGCCTGCATCGACGACACGCAGCCCAACTCCGAAGCCCGCCGCAAAGCCTACATGGCCGACATCACCTTCGGCACGAACAACGAGTACGGTTTCGACTACCTGCGCGACAACATGGCTTCGTCGCCCAAGGACCTCGTCCAGCGCAAGCACCACTTCGCCATCGTCGACGAGGTCGACTCCGTGCTGATCGACGACGCCCGTACGCCGCTCATCATCTCGGGCCCCGTTCCCAAGGGCGACGACCAGATGTTCGAGCAGTACAACCCCGCCATCGAGCACCTCTACAACCTGCAGAAAAACCTCGTCACGCAGCTGCTGGCCGAGGCCCGGCAGCTGATCTCGGCCGGCAAGACCGACGAGGGCGGCATCAAGCTCTACCGCGCGCACAAGGGCCTTCCGAAATACAAGCCGCTGATCAAGTACCTCTCCGAGCAGGGCGTCAAGGCGCTGATGCAGAAGACCGAGAACATCTACATGCAGGACAACAACCGCCGCATGCCCGAGATCACGGACGACCTCTTCTTCGTCATCGACGAGAAGCTCAATTCGGTCGAACTCACGGACAAGGGTCATGAGGTGCTCTCGAAATACTTCAACGAGGACGGTTTCTTCGTCCTGCCGGACATTGGCGCCGAGGTGGCCGAACTCGAAAAGAGCCAGCTCGAGCCCGATGAGAAGGCAAAAAAGCGCGACGAGGTGATCAACGACTACGCCATCAAGTCGGAGCGTGTCCACACGGTCAACCAGCTGCTCAAGGCCTATGCCATGTTCGAGAAGGACATCGAGTACGTGGTGATGGACAACAAGGTGAAGATCGTCGACGAGCAGACCGGCCGTATCCTCGAAGGTCGCCGCTATTCGGACGGCCTGCACCAGGCCATCGAGGCCAAGGAGCACGTCAAGGTCGAGGCCGCCACGCAGACCTTCGCCACCATCACGTTGCAGAACTACTTCCGCATGTACCACAAGCTGGCCGGTATGACCGGTACGGCCGAAACCGAGGCCTCGGAGTTCTGGAGCATCTACAAACTCGACGTGGTGGTGATCCCGACGAACCGTCCCGTCATCCGCGACGACCGCCAGGACCTCATCTACAAAACCAAGCGCGAAAAGTACAACGCCGTCATCGAAGAGATCGTCCGCCTGGTCGGCGAGGGCCGTCCGGTGCTGGTCGGCACGACGTCGGTCGAGATCTCCGAACTGCTAAGCCGCATGCTCAAGCTGCGCGGAATCAAGCACAACGTCCTCAACGCCAAGCAGCACGCCCTGGAGGCTCAGGTCGTGGCCGAAGCCGGACGTTCGGGTCAGGTGACCATCGCCACCAACATGGCCGGCCGTGGTACCGACATCAAGCTCACGCCCGAAGTGAAGGAGGCCGGCGGTCTGGCCATCATCGGTACGGAGCGCCACGAAAGCCGCCGCGTCGACCGTCAGCTGAGAGGTCGTGCCGGACGTCAGGGCGACCCCGGATCGTCGCAGTTCTTCGTCTCGCTCGAAGATGACCTGATGCGTCTGTTCGGTTCGGGGCGGATCGCCACGATGATGGACCGCATGGGTCTGAAGGACGGCGAGGTGATCCAGTCCAAGATGATGACCAAGGCCATCGAGCGCGCCCAGAAGAAGGTCGAGGAGAACAACTTCGGCATCCGCAAGCGGCTGCTCGAGTACGACGACGTGATGAACTCACAGCGCGAGGTGATCTACACGCGCCGCCGCCACGCCCTCTACGGCGAACGGATCGAAATCGACCTGAACAACATCATGTACGACTTCGCCGACAACTTCGTCGAGGAGAACCGCGGCATCGAATACGAGGATTTCCGCATGGAGCTGATCCGTCAGGTGGCCGTCGAGCTGCCGATGGACGAGGCAACGTACAAGAATGCAAAAACCGCCGAACTGGTCGAGGCCATCGTCAAGGCCCTCAAGGAGGCCTACGCCCGCCGCGCCAAGGCTGTGGCCGACACCGTGCGTCCCGTCATGGAGCGCATCTATGAGGATCGCAAGGACCAGCTCGACTCGAACATCTACTTCCCGATCACGGACGGCCACCTCGGATACAACGTCCCGGTCAACCTGCGCCGGTGCAAGGAGTCGGACGGAGCCGAAATCTACAAGGTCTTCTCGAAGATCGTCATGTTCACGACCATCGACGATGCCTGGCGGGAGCATCTGCGCGAGATGGACGACCTGCGCCAGAGCGTGCAGAACGCTACCTACGAGCAGAAGGACCCGTTGCTGATCTACAAGTTCGAATCCTTCGGGCTCTTCTCGAAGATGCTCATCAAGGTCAACCGCGAGGTGCTCTCGATCCTCGACCGCGCCTACATCCCCGTGCGCGAGCAGAGCGCCGAAGAGGCCCAGCGGCTGCAGCAGGAGCGGGAACGCCGGGCCAAGGTCGATGTCAACAAGCTGCAGGCTTCGCGCATGCAGGCTGCCGCCCAGGCCGGCCAGCAGGAGCGTCAGAAGCCCATGCCGCTGCACGTCGAAAAGAAGGTCGGCCGCAACGATCCCTGCCCCTGCGGTTCGGGCAAGAAGTACAAGAACTGCCACGGCAAAGGGCTCTAAGGGTTTTAAGAAAGCCCTCTATGGGGGGGGTCGGTGGAGAGCAACGGCAGCTGCCCTGCAACCCGAGGACTCCGGAAGTTCTCCCTTGGGAGATGGCAGTAGCTTGGAGAGGATCCGACCCGGACACTGCCCTGCCAAGGAACCTCAAGCCTCCCTATGAAGGACGGCTACCGGGACGGGATTTAGACCCGGCTGCGGCCCTTCAACCCAGGCAAGTACGGTCCGGAATGTCTCGGTAAACGGCACATTCCGGGCCTCTTCATAAAAACGACAAACCGAACACCATGGGCTATCAGGAAGAAAAACAGCACCAACTCGATCTGCGCTATCTGCGCATGGCACGTATCTGGGCCGAAAATTCCTACTGCGTACGACGCAAGGTCGGGGCACTGATCGTCAAGGACAAGATGATCATTTCGGACGGCTACAACGGAACCCCCTCGGGTTTCGAGAACATCTGCGAGGATGAAAACGGGAAGACCAAGTCCTACGTCCTCCATGCCGAAGCCAATGCCATCACGAAGGTCGCCAAGTCGGCCAACAACTGCGACGGTTCGACCCTCTACATCACGGCGGCCCCCTGCATCGAATGTTCGAAACTCATCATTCAGGCCGGTATCAAACGCGTCGTCTACTCCGAAGATTACCGTTCGGAAGAAGGGCTCGATCTGCTGCGCCGCGTCGGCATCGAATGTGTCCAATACAAATTCGAGGAGATCGGGGTGATCGGTTAGCCCCGGTGCGCAAACCCGGCAGGAGGTCGTACACTGCCGCCGAAAAACCCTGAAAAACGAAGTGTGAGATGAAACGCATCGTCATCGTCGGAGCCACCTCGGGCATAGGGTTCGCGACCGCCCGAGCCTGCATCCGCGAAGGGTGGCGCTTAGGGGCTGCCGGGCGTCGGCTGGAAGCCCTCGAAGCCCTGCGGGCCGAAGCCCCCGAACAGGTCGAGATCGAACCGCTGGATGTCACACGCGACGATGCCCCGGAACACCTCGACAGACTCATCCAACGTCTCGGAGGCATGGACACCTACCTTCATGTCTCGGGCATCGGAAGCCGCAACTTCGAACTGAAGCCCGACATCGAGGTGGAGACCCTGCGCACCAATGGCGAAGGGTTCGTCCGCATGGTGACCGCGGCCTACGCCTGCTTCCGCAAACAAGGTGGCGGACATCTGGCCGTCATCAGTTCGATTGCCGGCACACGCGGACTCGGCGCCGCACCCGCCTACTCGGCCACCAAACGCATGCAGAACACCTACATCGACGCCCTCGCCCAGCTGGCCCGCATGGAGGGACACGACCGAATTCGCTTCACGGACATCCGCCCGGGATTCATCGCCACCCCGCTGCTGGCCCGCGAGCCCCGCTATCCGATGCTGATGCAGACCGAAAAGGTAGTGCGCCGCATCATGCAGGTGCTGCGCAACCCCCGCCGAAGGGTCGTCATCGACCGTCGTTACGCCCTGCTGGTGCTCCTCTGGAGGCTGATTCCGCAGGGGATATGGGAACGCCTGAAAATCCGACCCCGCGAAAAATAGATGCAACGCAAGAGACATACCTCGCGCGAACGGCTGTTCGTCACGGGCGGCGTGCTGCTTCTGCTGCTGGCCGCCGGAGTCATTGTCTCCGGACGCATCATCAACCGCCGGGCCGCTCAGATGAGCGACCGCATCGTCACGCAGATCAGCGAATCGCACTGCCTGCTGCTGCAGAACGAAGTCGATCGCACCGAGGGGATTCTCACCGCGGCAACTCGCTTCCTGCAGCGGCACGACACCCCCTCCGGACCGGAGTTGCAGACACTGGCAACTACGCTGCTGGATGTCGACTCGAAGGCCCGCGAGATCTGGTTCTCACGAGAGGGGGATGCGAAGAGAAGACGTTGTCTGCGCAACGGCACGCTGCTCATGGAGCCAACAGCGGCCATCTGCCCGGCCAAAGAGGACTCGGTCGTGAGTACGATCGTCTCTGAAGAGGGTACGCCCGTCTGGGTGCTCGCCTGCACGGTCCGCGATCCGGCCGGCAAGCGTTGTCTCTGCGGCATCGACTATCCGCTGCCGGAGCTCTACACCTACATGAGCGAGCAGAATCCACACAGCCGCAGTTCGGCCATCCTGCTCAACCCCGAAGGGGTGATCGTCTACCACCCCGACAGTCTGAAACTGGGACAGCGGATCGGATCGGAACACGGCTCAGACGGCAAGAGCGGAGACTTCACTGGCTCCGAGACCGAGGCCTTCCGGCGGGTCCTTGCCACAGGGCAGAGCGTCATCATGGAGACCTTCTCCGACTACCTCGGCATGGAGGAGCAACGCATCTACTATCCGATCCAGCTGGCCGGGCAGCGATGGGTCGCCGGAATCGGAATCCCGCGGCTGGTGATCGAGCAGGAGATCGACGACTTCCACCTCTACACGATTCTGACGGCGGCCATCTCGGTGCTGCTCTTCGCCACGCTGCTCGTTGCGGCCCAACGGCGCTGGCGCCGCGAATACGCCCTGAGGCGTCTCTCCGAACGCGAATCGGCCCAGTTGCAACTGCAGCAGGTGATCGATCAGATCGACCCCCACTTCCTCTTCAATTCGCTCAACTCGCTCTACGCCCTGATCCGCTGCAACCCGGAGCAGGCCCGTGAATTCACACTCACCCTCTCGCGCGTCTACCGCCGTGTGCTCGAACGCCGCAAGCAGATCCTCGCCTCGCTGGCCGAAGAGATCGACTTCACGTGGCAGTACCACACGTTGCAGCAGATCCGCTTCGGCGAGAACCTGACGCTCACCACAACCATCGACACCTCGCTGCGCCGACACCGCATTCCGGCCATGAGTCTGCAGACGCTGGTCGAGAATGCCGTCAAGCACAACCGCGTCTCGACACGCACCCCCCTGCATATCGACATCCGCACCGAGGGCGACTCGCTCGTGATCGAGAACAACCGCACACCCCACGAAAACGAAAACACCGAGTCGCTGGGCGTCGGACTGGAACGCATCCGTTCGATCTACCGCTTCTACACCGACCGCAACCTCGAAATCACGATCGACCCGATGACTTTCCGCTGCTCGCTACCGCTGCTTCCGCCCGAAAAATAATCCGCCTTTTTCCGCCATTCATACCCCCGATTCGGGCATTCGTTCCCGATGGTTTCCCTGAGTTCCCAAAAAAATTTATTATTGCATCGTGCGGGATTCCGTACCCGCACGAAAAAAGACAATAAAAGATGAGAAATACGAAAGGATTCATCGGGTCGGCACTCCTGGCCGCAGCACTCCTGCTGGCGGCACCATCGGCCGAAGCCCGGAAGCGCCCTTCGCGCAAGGCAAAAGAGGCCGCTGCCGTCGAACAGACGGATTCGACCCGGAACGCGACGAAGGCATACGACAAAATCCTCGACGGTGCATCGGCCGACGAGGGATTCTTCCGCGTCCTGCGCAAGGGAACCGACCTCTGGTTCGAGATCCCCGATTCGCTGCTCGACCGCGACATGCTGGTCGTCAACAAGATATCGGGGGTTCCCTATGCACTCAACGATGCCGGGATCAACAAGGGAATGGGATTCGGCGAGAAACTCATCCGCTTCCACAAGGATACGCTTTATAAAAAGGTGTGGGTCACAACCCGTGATCCGCGCATCTCTGCCCCGGCGACCGACCGGATCGCCCGTTCGGTGAAGGACAACTACCGCGAAACGGTCATCGAACAGTTCCCGATCGAGGCCTACAATGCCGATTCAACCACGGCCGTCATTCGCGTCAACAAGGTCTTCGACGGCAGCGAAAAGAGCTTCAACAACCTCTTCGGCGAACTCCGCTCGGGAAGCGTCAACCGCAGCCTCTCGAAGATCGGGCAGGTGAAGGCCTTCCCGCGCAACATCCTCGTCAAGTCGCTCCTCTCGGGGAGCCGTTCGGGCGAGGAGGGCGGCGCAACACCCCTGACGGTCGAGATCACCTCGAACCTCGTGCTGCTCGACCGGGAACCGATGCGTCCGCGTTTCTCCGACGATCGCGTCGGGTATTTCGAGATCGGCCACCTCTACTTCAACGACACGCAGCAGAAGGCCGAAGAGCGAGGGCTGATCAACCGCTGGCGTCTGGAGCCCCGCCCCGAAGACCGCGAACGCTACCTGCGCGGTGAACTCGTCGTGCCGGCCAAACCCATCGTGCTGTGGATCGACCCCGCGACGCCGCCCGTCTGGGTCCCCTACATCAAAAAGGGAATCGAGGAGTGGCAGGAGGCCTTCGAGGCCGCCGGTTTCAAGCAGGCGATCGTCGCCCGCGAGGTCGGACCCGACGACGAGGCCGACTTCGACATCGACGACGTCCGCTACTCGGTGGTCACCTACGCCGCCTCGGAGCTGGCCAACGCCATGGGCCCTTCGGTCATCGATCCCCGCAGCGGCGAGATCATCGAGGCCGACATCATCTGGTGGCACAACGTGATGAGCATCCTCCACTCGTGGATCCGTCTGCAGACCGGCGCCGTCGATCCGGCGGCCCGCGCCAACGTCCTGCCCACAGAGCTGATGGGCAACGCCGTGCGCTTCGTCTCGTCGCACGAGCTGGGCCACAGCCTCGGGCTGAAGCACAACTTCGCCGCCTCGTACTCCGTACCGGTCGACTCGCTGCGCTCGAAGCACTACACCGACCGCCACGGCACGGCCAGCTCGATCATGGACTACGCCCGCTTCAACTATGTCGCACAACCCGGGGACGGCGTTACGCAGCTCACCCCCAAGATCGGAGCCTACGACCTCCACGCCATCCGCTGGGGCTACCGCTGGCTCGACGTCAAGGATCCCCACGAAGAGCTGCCGACGCTGAATAGCTGGCTGCGCGAACACGAGGACGATCCCGTCTACCGCTACGGCGAGCAGACGCGCGAGGGTGTCGACCCCCGGGCACAGTCGGAGGATCTGGGCGATGACGCCGTGCGCGCCGGCCGCTACGGGTTGGCCAACCTGCGGCGGATCATCCCCTACGTCGAGGAGTGGACCGACCAGGAGGGCGAGCTGCAGTACGAAGCCGGACGCTTCCTGATGTCGATCCTCTTCCAGTGGCTGACCTATGCCGACCACGTAAAGACCAACGTCGGCGGTTTCTACCTCAACCAGGTCGTCGCCGGCCACCGGATCGACCGCTACATCCCCGTCCCGGCCGAGATGCAGCGCCGCAGCGTCGACTTCCTGATCGAGGAGGTCTTCCAGCTGCCCGAGTGGCTCTTCGGCGCCGAGGCCTGGAAGCGGAGCTACCCCCACCGCACGTCGCCCGTCGGGCAGATGGAGTACTCGCCCTACAACTTCGCCCGCGAACTCCAGTACAAGGTCTACTACGAACTGCTCGACGACCGCCGCATGGTCCGCATGTACGAGGTCGAGGCCCGGCAGGGACGCGGCGAAGAGACCTTCTCGCCTGAGGAGATGCTCGACCGCATTACGCGTGCCGTGTTCATCCGTCCGGGCAGCTGCACCCTCTCGCTCTACGAGCGGATGAGTCAGAAGAACTACGTCGACGCGCTGATCGTCTCGTCGAACATCACCATGGTCAAGACCACCAAGATGGGCGCAGCGCTGCACGACCACGCGGCGCATCTTGCCGGCGGCTGCAGCTGTCAGCTGATGCACGAGGCCCCGGAGCTCAACCTCGAACCGCTGCCCCGCCCCGAGGATCTGAAGCTGCAGACACAGCGCAACTACGAACTGATGCAGCGCGTGAGCGAGACGCCGTCGGCCAAGCGCGCCGAGATGAGGCGGCTGCTCACGATCGTCCAGGGCCGCCTCCAAAGCGGCGACACAGCCACCCGGAACCACTACCGGGATCTCGAACTCCGGCTCAGGGAGGCCCTGAGGATGTTGTAGAACAAAAGCCGCAAAGCCGTCTTCCACCCGCTGGAAAGACGGCTTTGCCCGACTTCAGGGGTCGTCCCGACCGCTTACAATCCGAAACCGAAAACCCGAAATCGATTTCGAATCCAAACCGAATCACAACACATACTTATAGTTTCACAAGCCATGAACAGATTCCTTACGTTACTGCTGCTGATCGCCCCGGCGCTGGTTTTCGCCCAGACGACCCGCAGGATCACGGGCCAGGTGCTCGATCGGGCCACCGGTGAACCGCTCGTCGGCGCTACCGTCTTCATCGCCCCCGAGGAGACCCAGGCCAAAGACTACAATCCGCAGGGAACCATCGCCTACGACGAGGGGCGTTTCGAATTCACCCTCCCGACCTCGGTCCGTCGTGTGGTCGTCAGCTACCTCGGCTATGAGGCCCAGACCGTCGACATCGAGGGCAAAAGCCTCTTTACGATCCGTCTCGACGCTTCGTCGAACCAGGTCGATGCCGTCGTCGTGACGGGATACCAGCGCATCGAGAAGCGAAAGCTCACCTCCTCGATCGCAAGCGTCAAGATGGCCGACATCTCGCGCGACGGTGTGGCCAGCGTCGACGGCATGCTCTCGGGCTCGATCGCCGGTCTGACCTCCACGCCCACCTCCGGAGCCCCGGGCGGCGCCAACAAGATCAAGATCCGAAGCACGGTCACGCTGAACGGAAACACCGATCCGCTGTGGGTGCTCGACGGCATTCCGCTCGAGGGCAACGATATCCCCTCCGACTGGTCGTCGAAGGAGAACATCGACAACCTCTACAACATGTCGATCGCCGGTCTGAACCCCGCCGACATCGAGGATATCACCGTGCTGAAGGATGCCGCCGCCACGGCCATCTACGGCGCACGGGCCGCCAACGGCGTGATCGTCATCACCACCAAGAAGGGGGCCCGTAACCAGCCGACGCGCGTCAACGTCACGGCGTCGCTCTTCGTCACGGACCGTCCCGATCTCGGAAAACTCAATCTGATGAACGCCTCGCAGAAGGTCGACTTCGAGCTGGCGCTGGCCGCAAACGGCCGCCTGAACTACCTCTCGGGGATGGGCGGCGTAGCCCGCATTCTGGACCGGGCCGGCGAGCGCAGTGCGCTGGTCAGCGGCGGGCTGGCGGCCCTCAGCCCCGAAACCCGCACGGCGATCGACGCCCTGCGGCAGGATGCCACCGACTGGGGCCGCGAGATCTACCGCGTAGCCCTCAACCAGCAGTACAGCTTCAGCGTCTCGGGCGGCGGAAACCGCGCCAGCTACTACCTCTCGGGCGGTTACTACAACGAACAGGGTACGACCGTCGGCACCGGGTTCGAGCGTCTGAACCTCACGATGAAGACCGACTACGATCTGCTGAAGAACCTCCGCTTCGGGGCTTCGCTCTTCGTCGGCCAGAACCGCAACGACTCCTACGTTTCGGACACCGACGTCTTTGCCAACCCCTCGCGCTACACACGCACCGTCAACCCCTACTTCGAGGCCCGGAACCCCGACGGCAGCTACGCCTACGACCCCGACATGAACACCTATCAGGGCAACAACGACAACGTCCTCGACTTCAACATCCTCGAGGAGCGCGCCAACACGGATTACATGTTGCGCACGCGGTCGATGAAGACGATCTTCGACCTCGACTACCGTCCCGTCAGGGGGCTGCGCCTCTACACGCAGTTCGGTCTGCAGGTCGACAACTCGGCCACCGAAAAGATGGCCTCCGAAGAGACCTACTTCACCCGCAAGTATGCCCTCTATTCGGTGGTCGACGGCGTGACCTACATGCCCAAGGGCGGCGTGATCCAGAACTGGAACGCCGACATGTCGCAGTACACCTGGAAGGCCCAGGCCGAGTATTCGGGCTCGTTCGCCGAGCGTCACGAGGTCGACCTGATGGCCGGTCTCGAGATGCGCGGGACGACCAACACCTCGATCCACACCAAGGGTTTCGGCTACGACCCCCGCACGATGACCAACGAACCGATGGTCTTCCCGGACGGCGACAGCGGATCGAATCTGGCCAACAGCCCCTACTTCACGCAGTATCAGAAGTCGTTCTACGAGAACCGCTACCTCTCCTACTTCCTCACCGCCTCGTACACCTTCGACAACCGCTACACGCTCTTCGGCTCGATGCGCTACGACGGCACGAACCTCTTCGGCGTCGATCCGAAGTACAAGTTCAACCCCATGTGGTCGATCTCCGGCGCCTGGAACATCAACCGCGAACGGGGGCTGCGTGACCTGCGCTGGCTCGACAACCTGCGCCTGCGCCTCTCCTACGGTGCGCAGGGCAACATCGACCGCACCACCTCGCCCTACATCCTCGGGTCGTGGGTCATCCGCAACCCGGGCGGCGTGAACGAGGACGGCATCAACGTCAGCTCGCCCCCCAACCAGAACCTCCGCTGGGAGACCACCTACACGTGGAACACCGCGCTGGATTTCGCCGCCCTGGACAACCGCATCGGCTTTACGTTCGAGATCTACGGCCGCCGCAGCAAGGACCTCATCACCACGCGCATGATCCCCACGGAGACCGGCTTCAACACCACGTCGAGCAACTACGGCGAGATATCGAGCCGCGGTATCGAGTTCTCGCTCAACACCGTCAACATCCGCACGCGCAACTTCCGCTGGGAGACCCAGTTCAACATCGCTCGAAACACCGACCGCGTCGAGCGCGTGCTGATCGACGAGAACGCCTGGACCCCCTCGCTCGAGGGACACTCCTCGGCCGGCATCTTCGCCCTGCGCACCGCCGGGCTGGACGAAAACGGCATCCCGATGTTCTGGAGCGGCGGCGAACGCGTCTCGCTGCAGCAGCTGGTCAACTTCCGCATCGAACAGACCGACCCCTGGGGACTCGGCATTCCCGAATATTTCGAGTACGGGCCCGTCATGGATCAGTCGCAGAGCGACGTGCGCAACCGCCTCTCCTACATCGGTTCACTCAATCCCGATCTGACGGGCGGGTTCAACAACCGCTTCCTCTTCAAGGGATTCGATCTGACCGTATCGTGCAACTTCGTCATCGGCCAGCTGGTCAAGGAGACCCCCTTCTACACCCCTCACAAGACCAGCCCCGGACAGAACACCACCACGGCCGTGCAGCAGATCTGGTCGCCGGAGAACCCCGCAGGCCTCTATCCCGCGCTGGCCGGAAGCCGTCAGGCCGACGGTTCGGAGTGGGGCGACTGGGATGCCAATCCCGACCCCTACCGCGTCTACTACTGGATCCTCGACCAGAGCGACGCGTGGGGCGCCAGCTCGCTCTTCGAGAACCTCGACATCTGGTACCACAAGATCAGCTACCTGCGCGTGAACAGCATCCGCCTGGGCTACACATTCCCCGAACGCATTGCGCGCAAACTCCGCATGGCGTCGCTGCGCCTGCACTTCGAGGCCCGCAACCCGCTGGTCCTCGCCTCGAACTACGACGGATACTTCGACCCCGAGACCTACGGAAACATCTACGCACAGCCGCTGTCCCGCAGTTACTCCGTCGGTCTGAACATCACCTTCTAACACGTTCCCCACGATGAAAAAACGAGCATATATCCTTCTGGCAGCCCTCGCCGCGAGCGGCTGCAACTACCTCGAGATCGAGCCCGTCGGGCAGGTCATCCCCCACAAGACCTCCGAGTTCCGGGCGCTGCTGACCAGCGGCTACAACGCCTACCCCTTCGGATCGGCCCGTTCGTTCACGGCGCTGCTCTCCGACGAGGTCGGAGCCATCGACGCCAGCGCCTTCTGGAACGCCAGCGAGGTCGTCCCGCTGGGCTACAACTACACGTGGCAGTACGGCGGGCAGATGCAGGAGTATCCCTACCAGTACTTCTACCAGTCGATCTTCTACGCCAACGCCGTCATCGAGAACATCGGCGCTGCCGATGTCGACGACGCCGGCGAACCGAGCGATCAGATTCTCGGCGAGGCCTACGCCCTGCGCGCCTACAACCACTTCGAGCTGGTGAACCTCTACGGCCGCCCCTACAACCCCGCCACGGCGTCGTCGGACCGCGGAATCGTCCTCTCCGACCACATCGACATCGAACAGCAGTACCGGCCCTCGACCGTCGAGGCCGCCTACCGCTCGATTCTCGACGACATCTCCCGTGCCGAAGCGTTGATGAGTGTCGAAAAACAGCCCGATGCCACGCACAACTACCGCTTCTCGCTCAATGCGCTGGCCGCCTTCAAGGCCCGCGTCCTGCTCTACACCCGGCAGTGGCAGCAGGCCTACGAGCTGGCCGTCGGGTTGTTGCCGAAGTATGAGCTGCTCGACCTGAACGCCCTCGGCGACGCAACCACGCGCCCCTGGAAGGCCGACTCTTCGGAGGCCATTCTGGCACTCGACCGTCCCTTCTCCTACTCGGGAGGCGATCTGGTGCGCGGAGCGCTCCTCTCCGAGAGTCTCCTTGCGCTCTTCGATCCGGCAAACGACTGCCGCCGCACCTACCTCAAGGAGATCAAGTCCGGAGAAGGCGAATCGGCTCTCTCGGGATACGGCGTCGACCGCACGTCGTCGGACCGCATCTCGATCCGTGTGGCCGAGATGTATCTCATCGCTGCCGAGGCCGGGTCGTACCTCCCCTCGGAACTGGAACAGGCCCGGAACCTGTTGCTCGAGCTGCAGTCCAAACGGATGAAGCACGAGGCCATGGAGGCCCAACGGGCCCGCGTCGAGTCGATGGATGCCGAGGCGCTGCGCCAGGAGGTGGCCGATGAACGGGCCCGCGAATTCCCGCTCGAAGGGCACCGCTGGTTCGACCTGCGGCGCACGACGCGTCCCGCGATCACCCACCGCTACGAAGGCTCTTCCTACACCCTGCAGGCCGGGGATTCGCGCTACACGCTCCCCTTCCCGCAGTCGGCAGTCAACAGCAACCCCGATCTGAACAACTGATCGGTGCGGTCCCGACACGAAAAAGAGTCCGGTTTTTGCTCCGGACTCTTTTTTTTGTAATTTTACGTCCCATGAAAGCCATCATCATCGAAGACGAGCCCCTGTCGGTTGCCGAACTGCGCAATACGCTCTCCGAAGTTGCCCCGCATATCGAAATTGTCGCTACGGCCTCCTCGGTGGCCGAAGCCGTGGAGTTGCTGCCCCGCATCGACCACGACCTGCTCTTCATGGACATCCATCTGGGCGACGGCAACGGATTCGACATCTTCCGCCGCACACCGGTCAACGTCCCGGTGATCTTCATCACCGCCTACGACACCTATGCCATGCGAGCCTTCGAAAACAAGGGGATCGACTACCTGCTCAAGCCCTTCGGCCGCGAGGATCTCCGACGCGCCATCGACAAGCTCGGGTTGCTGGCACGCGTCGGCGCAGGCCCGACGGCCGGCAGCTCCGATCCGGCCTCGGCGCCCGAGGAGGCCTGGCAGGAGCGTTTCCTCGTCCAGATCGGGGCCCGGATGCGCTCGGTAACCACCGCCGAGATCGCCTACTTCATGGCCGACGGAAAGTACCTCCATCTGGTGACACATGACGGCAAGGACTACCTCCTCGACCGTACGCTCACCGAGGTGGGCGAAAAGCTCTCGCCCCGGTATTTCTTCCGCATCAACCGCCGCCTGATCATCTCCTTCGAGTCGATCCGCGAGATGGTCCGCTACTCGGGAAGCCGCATCAAGGTGGTGCTCCAGCCTCCGCTGCCCGAAGGGGAGGAGGCGCTGGTCAGCACCGACCGCGTGCAGGAGTTCCGCCAGTGGCTCAACCGCTGACGCGCCCCGCAACCCGATAACACGCCCCCTACAACAGCAGGGACAGGCCCCGGGCCCCGGCAACAACAGGCACAGAATCCCGACCCCGGCAACAGCAGATCACAAGGCCCCGGGCCCGGCAGCAACGGGCACAAAATCCGGCCCCGGCATCGGACTCTGCACCGTTTCTATCGCCGTCGACAGCTCCCGTCCTCTCCACGGATCTGCCTCCACACACGAAAGCACCCCCGGACCGAAAGGGCCCGGGGGTGCTGATTTGCGGATCACGGCCGGCCGATCAGAACGGCAGATCGTCCGGATCATCGGCCGGAGCAGCCGGCGTCGAGGCTGCGGCCGGCTGCGGCTGCTGGTAGGAAGCGCCCGAAGAGGCCGGTTGCGAATATCCGCCCGTCGAGGCGCCCGCCTGATGCGAGCCGCCCTGCTGATACCCCCCTTGCTGGTAGCCGCCCTGCTGGTAGCCCGTCTGGGAGTTGTCGGTCGCCGGATTGTCCGAACGACGACCCAGCAGATTCATCACGTCGGCCAGAATCTCCGTCGTATAGCGTTTGTTGTTGTCCTTGTCCATCCATTCGCGCGTGCGCAGACGCCCCTCGATATAGATCTGTGAGCCCTTGCGCACGTAGCGGTCCACCACATCGGCCAGACCCCGCCACAGCGTGATCGTATGCCATTCGGTGTGCTCCTTCGTCTCGTTCGACTGACGGTCATAGAGCCGCTCGGTCGTGGCCAGGCGGATACGGGCCACCTTTGCGCCGCCCTCCAGCGTGCGCACCTCGGGGTCCATGCCCACGTTGCCGATCAGGATTACCTTGTTTACCATCTTCTTATTTCAGATTTTTGATCATGCGTTTAAACAGCAGCTCCATCCTCGCGCCGGCCTTCCGACCCTGAAGCTGCACATCCTCGTGGTCGCCCACTTCGTCCGAAAGGCCGCAGTTCGTAATCACCGAAACCCCGAAGACCGGAATCGACATATGTCGTGCCACGATTACCTCCGGGACGGTCGACATGCCCGCCGCATCGCCCCCGATGGCCTTATAGAAGCGGTACTCGGCCTGCGTCTCAAACGTCGGGCCCGTACCGCCCACATAGACGCCGTACTGCAGTTTGATGTGCTCCTCCTCGGCAATGCGCGTCGCCGCGGCCACCAGTTCGCGGTCGTAGCAGTTGTGCATGTCCGGGAAGCGGGGGCCCAGTTCGTCCAGATTGCGTCCGATGAGCGGATTGGGCAGCAGGTTGATGTGGTCCGTGATGACCATCAGGTCACCCACGCGGAACGTCGGGTTGATGCCCCCCGAGGCGTTCGACACGAAAAGCCAGCGGATGCCCAGCTGCTGCATCACCCGGATCGGGAAGGTCACCTGCTGCATCGTGTAGCCCTCGTAGTAGTGGAAGCGGCCCTGCATGGCCACCACCCGGCGACCCTCGACCTCACCGAAGATCAATCGTCCCTTGTGCCCCTCGACCGTCGAGACCGGGAAGCCCGGGATATCCTTGTATTCGAGCGTCCAGGCCGTGTCGATCGTGTCGGCGAAGCCGCCCAGACCCGTACCCAGGACAATGCCCACTTCGGGGGTGAAACCCTCCGTATGTGCCTTGATGAAGGCTGCGGTTTTCTTAATTTCCTCTAACATCTTGTTCCAGTTTTTGCAGAAAATCCGTTGCCGAATCCTCTATGAATGAAATATTGATCGGTTGGTAGTAGAGCGCCCGGCGAACTTCGGCGGGAACCTTCGCCCGGTTGGTCATCTTCACGGCATCCTTCTCGGTGGTGACGATCACCGCCCCGGGATGCTTCGCAAGCAGCGCCTGCAGCGCGTGCATGTCCCGCACGCGGTAGATGTGGTGGTCGTCGAGCGTCATCTCCTCGACCACTCGGTAGCGTTCGCGCAGCGACCGCACGAAGGGTCCCGGGTTGCCGATCCCCGACAGAGCGATCACCTCGCGGCCATGAGCCAGCGGCTCCGGATCGGCATCCTCCGTGTAGAGCGGCTGGGGCATGAAGCTCTCGAAACGCGTGAAATAGACCCGCTGGTAGGCCACCTGAATCAGCACCTTGCGCAGAATCCGACGGTCGATCGGCGCCATGTGTTCGGGGCACTTCGTGACGATGAAATAGTGGGCGCGGTGCAGCTCCTCCGGAAGGTCGCGCAGCGTCCCCGCGGGCAGCATCCGGTCGTGCTGGACCGGTCGCGTGGCGTCGATCATCACCACGTTGATCTTCGGCTCCACGTAACGGTGCTGGAAGCCGTCGTCCATGATGATCAGATCCACCTCGGGGTGTTCGGTCCGGATGCGGCGGATGGCGTCGGCCCGCTTCTCGCACACCACCACCAGCGTATCGGGAAACTTCAGCTTGATCTGCAGGGGTTCGTCCCCCACGTCGCGGTAGTGTGAATCGCACTGCACCTCGAGGTAGCCCCGCGTACGGCGGCCGTAGCCCCGCGACAACAGCGCCACGCGGTGCATCTGCGACATGTAGGCGATCAGCATCTCGGCCATCGGGGTCTTGCCCGTGCCGCCCACGGTGATGTTGCCGATGCAGATGATCGGGATGTCGAACTTCTCGCTCTTGAGGATGCCCCAGTCGAAGAGGCGGTGACGCAGGGTCACCCCCATTTTATAGAGGAAGGCTGCAGGTGCGAGCAGGCTTTTGAGCATCTTTCTACCGGTTTGAACAGACAACCTTCAAAGATAACAATTATTCTCCGGATCGCCAAACCCGGAGCCGCAATTCTGGCTTCACCCACCCAAATACGGGTCGAGCCCGCCGCTCCGGATACCAAAACCCCTCCGCAACCCGTTTGTATGAATCCGGCAAACGGTTTTTCGGCGAAGCGACCCGAAAAGCGGTCGAAACGGCGACTCCCGTACCGTTTTTTTTACTATCTTTGCTTCGATTATGAAGAATCTGAAAACACTCCTCTGTGCCCTGCTCCTGGTCGGGGCCACAGCCTGCGGCCGCCAGTCGGCCAATACCGGGGAGGCGGAGCCCGAAGCCCCCGAAAACCTTCTCTACGGTATCAACGTCGACGACTATCGCACCGAAACCGGTGAGGTCGGCAACGGCGAAACCATGGGCGGCATCCTCAACCGATACGGCATCTCGGCGCTGGTGGTCGACCGCCTGGACAAGGCCTCCAGGGAGGTCTTCCCCCTGCGGAACATCCGCGCCGGACACAAATACACGGCCTTCATCCACGAAGACTCGCTCTACGCCCCGCACCTCGACTGGCTCGTCTACGAGACTTCGGTCACCGACTACGTCGTCTTCGGATTCCACGACAACGACTCCGTCTCGGTGCGCAAGGACTGCAAGCAGTACACCCTGCGCCGTACGAAGAAGAGCGCCGTGATCAACTCCTCGCTCTGGGGTGCCATCATGGAGCAGAACCTCCCCTACGCCCTGGCCGCCGATCTGGAGGATATCTACCAGTGGACGGTCGATTTCTTCGGCATCCAGAAGGGCGACAGCTTCACGGTCATCTACGACGAACGATTCATCGACGATACGGTCTCGGCCGGCATCGGACGTATCTGGGGCGCCAAGTTCACCCAGAGCGGCAAGGAGTTCTATGCCATTCCGTTCCGCCAGGGCGGCAAGATCCAGTACTGGGAGGCCGACGGCGGAAGCCTGCGCAAACAGCTGCTCAAGGCCCCGCTCAAGTATTCGCGCATCAGTTCGCGCTTCACCTACGCCCGCAAGCACCCTATTTATAAGGTCTACCGTCCGCACACCGGCGTCGACTACGCCGCGCCGAAGGGTACGCCCGTACATGCTGTGGCCGACGGCGTGGTGATCTTCAAGGGCTGGGGCGGCGGTGGCGGAAACACCCTCAAGATCAAGCATGCCGGCAACCTGCAGACCGGGTATCTCCACCTGAGCCGCTTTGCCAAGGGCATCTCGAAGGGTTCACGCGTCTCGCAGGGACAGTTGATCGGATACGTCGGTTCGACGGGCGCCTCGACGGGGCCCCACCTCGACTACCGCATCTGGAAAAACGGCACGCCGATCGATCCGCTGAAGATCCCCTCGGAGCCCGCCGAGCCCATCTCGAAGGAGAACCGCGCCCTCTTCGAGTTCGTCCGTGACCGCATCATCGCCGAACTCAACGGCGACGTAAAACCCGAGGAGCGCATCACGCAGCTCGATTCGCTGCAGCTGCCAGCCGCAACGGCAGTCTCCGCCGCTCCCGCCACCGAAGAGAAGAAGAGCGAAAAATAACACCCCGAACCGGAAAATTCCGAACAGTCGGCCCGGCCGCAAGCCATCGCCGGCAGAAAACATCCGCAATCCATAACCATTTCGCAGCCAAAAGAGACACTTCCCATGGAACGCATCGGAGTCATTATCGTAGCCGGAGGAAGCGGCCGCCGCATGGGCGGCTCCATTCCCAAGCAGTTCCGGCTGCTGGGCGGACAGCCCGTACTGGCCCGCACGATCGGCAACTTCGCCGCCGCGTGGCCCGGAGCGGAGATCGTCGTCGTCCTCCCCGAGAGCCACATCGCCTTCTGGAAGGATTTCGCAGCCCGCTTCGAAGTGGCCCGCCACCAGGTTGTGGCCGGTGGCGCGGAACGGTTCGACTCGGTGCGCTGCGGACTCTCCGCCCTGCGGAGCGATCCCGATCTGATCGCCGTACAGGATGGCGTACGCCCTCTGGGATCGGTGGAGATGATCCGCCGCGTGGCCCAGACCGCCCTCCGGTACGGTGCCGCCATACCCGTCGTGGAGCCGGCTGATTCGTTCCGGGAGGTAGAAGCCGCCGAAACGGCAACGAATCCGACCAGTCCGGCCAACGCCAACAGCAACTCGGAGGATCCCCGATCACATCCCCTGGATCGCAGCCGGTTGCGCATCGTCCAGACCCCGCAGATCTTCCGCAGCTGGCTGCTGCGAGAAGCCTACGCGCAATCCTACCGGCGGGAGTTCACCGACGATGCCTCGGTGGTGGAGGCCGCCGGATATCCCGTTTCGCTGGCCCGGGGCGAACGCTCGAATCTCAAGCTCACCACCCCCGAGGATTTCATCATCGCCGAAGCGCTGCTCTCCGCCCGCGAAGAGGAAGAGGCCCAACGCAGGGAGGGGTCGACACAGCACGGGGAGGAGGCGGACGATCCGACAAGGGGTAAGGCTCCGACAGGAGAGGTCGACAGGAGCGATCCTCACCTCCGGACATAAACGGCCACGATACACCCACGCAGACAAACAGCAGCCCCCCCAAAAAAGACAATAAACCGACGACGCACTCCGTTCGAATCCCGTTTAGAACCGCAGAAATTAGAGCCGCAGAAAAGCGATGCAAAGCATCTACAAATACCGATTCTCCCGCCATACGATCTACGTTTCGATCGTCTATCTGATCGTATTCGTACTGCTCGGATGGGCCCTCTACCACCTCTACGAGGGCGGATATCTCTCGGCATGGTTCACTTCGTTCATCGTCGCACTGATTGCCCTGATGGCCCTCTCGATCCCGCGAAAGATCGTCGTCATGGACGACCGCGTCGAGATCCGCTGTCTGCTCGACATCACCGAGATCCGCCGCGACGAAATCGCCTCGGTGCGCCGCGTCGAAAACCGCCGCATGAAGTGGCTCATCCCAATCTTCGGAGGGTACGGTTTCTTCGGATACTACGGCCACTTCCTCGACCTGCGACGCCTGGACCGCGTGCGGATCTACGCCTCCGAATGGCGCAACTTCGTCGAGATCACCGACATCTACGAAGATCGGCTCTATGTCTCCTGCTCGGAGGCCGACCGGCTCGTCGCCGAGCTGATGCCCCCCGGTGGGAACCGGCTCGATGAGGAGGATGAGGAGGATGAGGAGGATGAGGGAGGCGCGGCGGCTGCAAACGAGAAGGCCCGCAACGAGACGGTCGGAGACCTGAAGCCATGGAACGGGGTCGCCGGAGCAGCTGAAACGGCCGGCTGTATCGAAAGAGCCAAAGGTGACACGCAGGACAAACAGCCGGAGTAGTTCCGGCAATCAATTTGCATATCAAACCTTTATTCACCCTAAAAAAAGACGAAGAAAAAGATGAAAAAGTATCGTTGTGAAGTCTGCGACTGGGTATATGACCCCGCAGTCGGCGATCCCGATGGCGGCATCGCCCCCGGAACCCCCTTTGAGGAGATTCCCGAAGATTGGGTTTGCCCCGTCTGTGGCGTCGGCAAGGACCAGTTCGTAGAGGTGGCCGAGTAATTCCTCGTGCCACAAGGCGAAGAGGCGCATCCCCGGTCGGGGTGCGCCTCTTCTGTTTGCCATCCGCCACCGGATTTCTGCAGGGAGGGGCCGCAGCTCCGTCCCGACTCTATGCCGCAACCCGACAACGCCACAAAAAAAGAGGGCAGACTCAAAGTCTGCCCTCTCACAATGTGTTCGTTGCCGGATCATGCGCCACGACCCGGAGTCCGAATCCAAGGTCAGTTGACGTTCGGCAGGAAGGAGTAGTTCTTCGAATAGTTGAGCATCTGCTCCACGTAGTTGGCCGGATAGCTGATCTTCACGTCGACCACCTTGCCCTCCTTCTCGACCAGCTTGTATTCGGGATTGACGAAGCCGCCGTAGGGTTCGATGTGCAGCGCCGCATAGCGCTCCAGCACCTCGTTGTGAAGCGTCGGATCGACCTGCACGCCGTAGCGCTCGACGAGCTCCCTGCCCGCTTCGTAGTCACCCTCCGACTTGATGCGCTGCACCTCGCGGAGCAGTTCGCCGAAGAGCGCGCGCAGCTTCCCGAAGTCGTTGACCACCACGTAGGTCTTGCCGTCCTGCCGGACCAGTTCGATCACGTTGTCGGCCTTGCCGTGCTCGTAGCACCACTCCGAAATCAGCTTGCGGTTGCGCATGTGCGACTCCTCGATGTTCTTGCCCGGCTCGATGCGCGCCAGCTGCGTCATCAGACCATTCATCACGTAGTTGGCATAACCGGCCTTCGCCACGTCGAACGACGGAACGAGCCCCAGTTCGACGAGCTTCTCATCGCCCAGGTAGTAGAGGCCGAACAGATCGGCACGCGCCTCCTCGAGCGTCGAGCCGTAGCTGCGCAGCTCGGAGCCCGTCACACCCGGTGCCAGCTGGCCCGAGCCGTGGCCCAGGCACTCGTGCAGGTCGGTATGCAGGTCGTCGGCCAGTTTGCCGTACTTGTCCATCCGCTCGCGGTCCTCGGCCCGCAGCACGAACTCCTCGTTGAAGCCGTTACCGTGTGCCGCCTGGTCGTAGGCGTAGGTGATGTTGTCGATCGTTACGGATTTCGAGCCATACTCCTTGCGGATCCAGTCGGCATTCGGCAAGTTGATACCGATGGGCGTCGCGGGGTAGCAGTCACCACCCAGCATCGCCACCGTAATGACCTTGGCCGAGACGCCCTTGACCTTTGCCTTGCGGTACTGCGGATCAACGGGCGAGTGGTCCTCGAACCACTGCGCGTTCGACGAGATGGCCTCCGTGCGGTGGCAGGCCGCCGAATCGACGAAATTCACGTTGGCCTCCCACGACGCCTTGAAACCCAGCGGGTCGCCGTAGGTCTCGATGAAGCCGTTGACGAAATCGACGTTCGAAACCGTATCGCGCACCCAGCCGATGTTGTAGCGGTCGAACTCCTTCAGGTCACCCGTGCGGTAGTAGGCGATCAGCGCCGCGATGTTCGACTTCTGCGGCTCGCGGGCTACGGCCTCGGCCTTCTCCAGCCAGTAGACGATCCGCTCGATGGCCGCCGAATACATGCCGCCGACCATCCACGTCCGCTCGAAGAGTTTCCCCTCGTCGTCCTTCGTCAGCTGGCTGTTCAGACCGTAGGAGACCGGTTCGGGATCCGCGGCATCGGCCGCCGCCATCCCGGCGTAGAAACTCTCGGCCTCGGCCTGCGAAACACCCTTATAATAGTTGCTCGACGAGGTGAGCAGCAGATCGTCGCCCGCGCGCTGGTTCAACCGCGTGGGATACATCGACGGATCGAAGATCGCCAGGCAGACATCCCGCCGCAGAGCGTTCAGCTCGCCGAACTTCTCCTCGGGGATCGTCTCGATGACGTCCAGCAGGTAGCCCTCCGAGAATTCGGGCGTGAACTTGTCGTTCGAATAGTGATGGTGGATGCCGTTGGCGAACCAGACTTTCTTGAGGTACTTCTCCAGCGCCTTCCACTCGGGCGTCGTACGGTCACCGGCGTAGTTCTCGTAGACCACCTCGAGGGTCCGCCGCACCGGCAGGTTCATCACGCAGTTCTGGTCGAAGAGAATGTCCCGACCGCACTTGGCCGCCTCCGAAAGGTAGTAGATCAGCTCCTTCTGCTCGAGCGGAAGCGTCTCGAAGCCCGGAACTTCATAACGAATGACCTTGATGTCGTCGAAACGGTCGACGATCCACGGTGCGGCAGCCTTCTGCGAGGCGTCGCCGCACGAGGTCATGACGGGTAGAACAACTGTCATGGATGCAATGGTAAAAAGCCTTTTCATGCGCTATATGGCGTTAGTTTCCGCCAAAGATAGTGCATTTTTTGAAATTTTCCTTCGTTATGTCTGCGGGAATTTCTACCTTTGCCCCGCAATCCGTTTCAGAGTGAAACGAATTCATTTTCTGAGTGAGACCATTCATTCGAAAGAGATGAAAGTATTTACCAGTGTCAAAGAGCTTCGCGCCGAACTCGATCGCACGGAGCAGTCCGGGATCGGATTCGTTCCCACGATGGGTGCCCTCCACGCAGGTCACCGCTCGCTGGTCGAACGAGCCCGGCGTGAAAACAAGACCGTTGTCGTCAGCGTTTTCGTCAACCCCACGCAGTTCAACGACAAAAACGATCTGAAACACTACCCCCGCACCCCGGAGGCCGACGAGGCGCTGCTGCGCGACGCAGGCGCCGACTTCGTCCTGATGCCCTCGGTCGAGGAGATCTACCCCGAACCCGATACCCGCCAGTTCGATTTCGGTCAGATCGACAAGGTCATGGAGGGCGCCACGCGTCCCGGACACTTCAACGGCGTGGCCCAGGTCGTCAGCCGCCTGTTCGACATCGTACGCCCGACCCGCGCCTACTTCGGCGAAAAGGACTTCCAGCAGATCGCCGTCATCCGCGCCATGGTCGAGCAGCTCCGTCTGCCCGTTCAGATCGTCGAGTGCCCCATCGTCCGCGGTGAGGACGGACTGGCCCTCTCGTCGCGCAACCAGCTGCTCGATGCCCCCCACCGCGCCGCGGCCCCCCATATCTACGCCACGCTCCGCAAGGCCGTCGAGATGTCGAAGACGCTCGACCCCCAGGCCCTCAAGGAGTGGGTCGTGCATGAGGTCGAGAGCAATCCCCTGCTCAAGGTCATCTACTACCAGTCGGTCGACGCCCGCACGATGCAGGAGGTCCACAGCTGGAACGACTGCGACCGCATTCAGGGCTGCATCGCCGTACAGGCCGGTGATATCCGTTTAATCGACAACATCCGTATCCGATAATGAAATTCCAGATCGAAGTCATCAAATCGAAGATCCACCGTGTGACGGTCACGCAGGCCGATCTCAACTACGTGGGCAGTATCACCATCGACGAGGCGCTGCTCGAGGCCGCCAACATGATCGAGGGTGAAAAGGTCCAGATCATGGACAACAACAACGGCGAACGATTCGAAACCTACATCATCAAGGGCCCCCGCAACAGCGGCTGCATCTGCCTGAACGGCGCCGCAGCCCGCCGCGTACAGGTCGGCGACATCATCATCATCGCCTCCTACGCCCTGATGGATTTCGAGGATGCCAAGCAGTTCCGTCCCTGGGTCATCTTCCCCGACACGGCAACCAACCGGCTCGTCGAATAGTCCGACATACGGCAAAACGGACTCCAGCGCCGCCAAAATTCGAAAAATCTCCCTCGAATGGGAGATTTTTCCATTTTTAGTCCTATCTTTGTCTCCATCGGACTACCCGCCTCCTACCATGGATATTACCTTGTCGATAAGCGCCTTCGTACTGGCCATCCTGGGCATCGCCGGATGTATCGTCCCGGCCCTGCCGGGAACCATCCTCTCCTACGCGGGGCTGCTCTGCGCCTACTTCACCTCCTGGTCGCAGATGGGGGCCGCCGCCATCTGGATCTGGCTCGCCGTCTGCGTGGCCGTCAGCGCGGCCGACTACTTCCTCCCCGCCTGGATGACCAAACGTTTCGGCGGTTCGCGCGCCGGATCGATCGGCGCCACGGTCGGCATCTTTGTCGGATTCTTCCTCCTGCCCCCCATCGGGATCATCCTCGGCCCCTTCCTCGGCGCCGTCGTCGGCGAGCTGATCAACGACCGCCGGGACTTCGCCAAGGCACTGGTCGTCGGCTGCGGGTCGTTCCTCTCGTTCATCGTCGGAACCGGGCTGAAGCTCATCGCCTCGATCGGCATCTTCATCCATATCCTGGTCGACACGTGGCCCACGCTGCGAAACTGGGTTGCTAACGCTTTCTAAATCAAATATTATGAAAAAACTACTGGCTCTGACCGTCGTCATCCTGACGCTGCTCGCCGCGTCGTGCAGCAAGTACAAGTACGAAACGGTCGAAGGAGATCCGATGAACACCCGGATCTACACCCTCCCCAACGGTCTGAAGGTCTACATGAGCGTCAACAAGGAGACGCCCCGTATCCAGACCTACATCGCCGTGCGCGTCGGCGGCAAGAACGACCCCGCCGAAACCACCGGTCTGGCCCACTACTTCGAACACCTCATGTTCAAGGGCACGCCCAACTTCGGAACCTCGGACTACGCCGCCGAGAAGCCGATGCTCGACGAGATCGAACAGCTCTTCGAGGTCTACCGCCAGACCGAGGACGAAGTCGAACGGGAGACCATCTACCGCCGCATCGACTCGATCAGCTACGAAGCCTCGAAACTCGCCATCCCGAACGAGTACGACAAGTTGATGGCCGCCATCGGCGCCAACGGAACCAACGCCTACACGTCGCAGGATATGACCGTCTACGTCGAGGATATCCCCTCGAACGAGGTCGAAAACTGGGCAAAGATCGAGGCCGACCGCTTCCGCAACCCCGTGATCCGCGGCTTCCACACCGAGCTGGAGACCATCTACGAGGAGAAGAACATGTCCCTGACGAAGGATAACCGCAAGGTCTGGGAGGCGCTCGATGCCGCATTGTTCCCCCACCATCCCTACGGTACGCAGACCGTGCTCGGTACGCAGGAGCACCTGAAGAACCCCTCGATCACCAACGTCAAGAATTACCACAAGACCTACTACGTCCCGAACAACATGGCGATCTGTCTGTCGGGTGATCTGAATCCCGACGAGGTGATCGCCACCATCGACAAGTACTTCGGCGACATGCAGCCCAACGAGAATCTGCCCAAGCTGGAGTTCCAGCCCGAAGAGCCCATTACGGAACCCATCGTGCGCGAGGTCTACGGGATGGAGGCGGCCAACGTCCTGATGGGTTGGCGGCTGCCGGGCACGTCGTCCGACCCGAACGACGTGGCCCAGATTGCCAGCGCCATTCTCAACAACGGACAGGCCGGCCTGATCGACCTGGATCTCAACCAGCAGCAGAAGGTCCTCTCCGCTTACGGCGGCTACTCGAGCCAGCCCGACTACAGTTCCTTCCTGCTCGGCGGAAGCCCCAAGGCCGGACAGTCACTCGAAGAGGTCCGCGACCTGCTGCTGGGCGAAGTGGCCAAGCTCCGCTCGGGCGATTTCGACGAGGAGCTCATCCAGGCCTCGATCAACAACTTCAAGCTCTACATGATGCGCGCCTTTGAGAACAACGACTCGCGCGCCGACATGTACGTACAGTCGTTCATCGCCGGGACCGACTGGGCCGACGAGGTGGCACAACTCGACCGCATGGCCCGGATCACCAAGCAGGACGTCGTCGACTGGGCCAACAAGTACCTCGGCCCCGAAAGCTATGCCATCGTCTACAAGCGTGAGGGCGAGGACAAGAGCGTACAGAAGATCGCCGCCCCGAAGATCACCCCCATCGTCACGAACCGTGACAAGCAGAGCGCCTTCCTGACCGAGATCCAGAATACCCCCGTGAAGCCCATCGAGCCGGTATTCGTCGACTATCAGAAGGAGATGTCGCAGTTCGACCTGCGCGAGGGAATCCACGTCCTCTACAAGAAGAACGAGTTGAACGATATCTTCGAACTGCAGTATGTCTTCAACAAGGGAACCGAGAACGATCCCGCCCTCGGACTGGCCTTCGACTACCTGAGCTACCTCGGAACCGAAGCCATGTCGGCCGAGCAGATCGCCTCAGAGATGTACGACATCGCCTGCTCCTTCAAGATGTACGCCGGCGGCAACCTGAGCACCATCACGATCGCTGGTCTGAGCGAAAACATGCCCAAGGCCATACAGATCGTCGAGGGGCTGATCGCCGGTGCCGAGGCCGACGAGGCCATCCTCGAGAACCTCAAGCAGGACATGATCAAGTCGCGCGCCGACGCCAAACTCAGCCAGTCGAAGAACTTCGCCGCCCTGCAGCGCTACATGTTCTACGGCAAGGAGTACATCCGCCGCACGACGCTGACCAACGAACAGTTGCAGGCCCTCAGCTCGGAGGAACTCATCGCCAGCGTTCAGGAGCTGTTGAACAAGAGCCACGAGATTCACTACTACGGCCCGATGACCGAGCCCGACACCAAAAAATGTCTGGCCGACTACCACAAGGCGGCCGACGTACTCGAGCCTCTAGAGGAGAACCACGCGCAGATGCTGCGTACGGACAAGAGCAGCGTCGTGCTGGCCCAGTACGATGCCAACCAGCTCTACTACCTGCAGTACTCGAACCGCGGCGAGGCCTTCGACGTGAAGACCGATCCCGAGATCACGCTCTACAATGAATATTTCGGCGGCAGCATGAACTCGATCTGCTTCCAGGAGATGCGCGAAGCCCGCGGTCTGGCCTACACGGCCCAGGCTTTCCTCTCGACGCCCGCTTTCGCCGACGCGAGCTACAACTACATCGCCTTCATCGCCACGCAGAACGACAAGATGAAGACCGCCATCGAGGCCTTCGACGAGATCATCAACCAGATGCCCGAATCGCAGGCCGCCTTCCAGATCGCCAAGGATGCCATCCTGACCCGTCTGCGCACCGATCGCACCACGGGGGGCCATGTGCTGAACTCCTACGTTGCCCTGCGCCGTCTGGGACTTACGGAGGACCGCAACCGGCAGATCTTCGAGAAGGTGCAGTCGATGACGCTCGACGACGTGAAGGCTGCCCAGCAGAAGTGGGTCAAGGATCGCCCCTACACCTACGGCATTCTGGGCAACATTCAGGATCTCGACCTGAACTTCCTCAAGACGCTCGGCCCCATCACCACCGTTTCGCAGGAGGAGCTCTTCGGATATTGATCCGCAGGGCATCATTCCGACGGCCGGCACCAAGCCGCTCCGTCACCAACTTACGGAAAATCCCCGAAGGCTGCAGCCTCCGGGGATTTTTCATCTCCCGTTCGGAACAGAAAACGGCGCAAACCCTGTCTGAGGATCTGCGCCGTCCCGTATGCTGCGGATCGCTCCGCCGCCACATCAATAGCGGTAGTGCTCGGCCTTGTAGGGGCCCTCGACCGGTACGCCGATGTAGTCGGCCTGCTTCTGCGTCAGGTGGGTCAGCTCGACTCCCAGGTTGTCCAGGTGGAGGCGCGCCACCTCCTCGTCGAGGTGTTTCGGCAGGCGGTAGACATCCACCTTCAGATCCTCCTGCCACAGCTCCATCTGGGCCAGGCACTGGTTCGTGAAGGAGTTCGACATGACGAACGACGGGTGCCCCGTGGCGCAACCCAGGTTGACCAGTCGTCCCTCGGCCAGGATGAAGATCGAGTGGCCGTCGGGGAAGGTGTACTTGTCGACCTGCGGCTTGATGTTCATCTTCACGGCATCGGACTTCTCCAGTCGCGCCATCTGGATCTCGTTGTCGAAGTGGCCGATGTTGCAGACGATCGCCTGGTCACGCATCCGCTCCATGTGTTCGAGCGTGATGATGTCGCAGTTGCCCGTGCAGGTGACGTAGATGTTGCCCTCGGCCAGGGCGCTCTCGACGGTCTTCACCTCGAAGCCCTCCATGGCGGCCTGCAGTGCGCAGATCGGGTCGATCTCCGTGACGATTACCCGTGCGCCGTACGAGCGCATCGAGCGTGCGCAACCCTTGCCCACGTCGCCGTAGCCACACACGACTACCACCTTGCCGGCGATCATGACGTCCGTGGCGCGCTTGATGCCGTCGGCCAGCGATTCACGGCAGCCATAGAGGTTGTCGAACTTCGACTTGGTGCACGAATCGTTGACGTTGATGGCCGGAACAAGCAGTTCGCCGGCAGCCTGCATCTGGTAGAGGCGGTGTACACCCGTCGTGGTCTCCTCGCTCACGCCCTTCCACTCGGCCACCGTGCGGTGCCATTTCTGCGGATCCTCGGCCAGTACCTGCCGGAGCGTCGAGAGGATCACCTCCTCCTCATAGGACGAGGGGGCACAGTCAAGCGTCGAGGCGTCGTTTTCGGCCTTGAAGCCCTTGTGGATCAGCAGCGTGGCATCGCCTCCGTCGTCGACAACCAGCTGCGGGCCCTTGCCGCCCGGGAACGACATCGCCATGGCCGTGCACCACCAGTACTCGGGCAAGGTCTCGCCCTTCCAGGCGAAGACCGGAATCCCCTCCTTGGCGATGGCCGCCGCGGCGTGGTCCTGCGTCGAGAAGATGTTGCACGAGCACCAGCGCACCTCGGCGCCCAGTTCGACGAGCGTCTCGATCAGCACCGCCGTCTGGATCGTCATGTGTAGCGAGCCCATGATGCGGACCCCTTTCAGCGGTTTCTTGGGGCCATATTTGCGTCGTACGGCCATCAGGCCCGGCATTTCGTGCTCGGAGATCTCGATCTCCTTGCGTCCCCACTCGGCCAGCGACAGGTCGGCTACCTTATAGGGAAGCGTTGTGTCCAAAAACATATCGTTTCAATTTTAAGTGTTGTATCCGTTTCGGTCGCCGTACCGCAGCCTCCGCCGCAGTCGCAACCGCATTATTTCTCCTTCGTCTCCACCCCGCAGCGGCTATTCAACTTCTTCGGTCATCCCCCACGGCAGCCCCCAGGCGGCCATTCAAACCCTCTCGGCGGCCCCCTCGGCGGCGATCAGCTCGCGGATCCGCTCCCGGTCGCGGGCGATCTGTTCGCGGAGCTCCTCCACCGTGGCAAAACGCCGTTCGTCGCGGATCTTCTCCACGAGTTCGACCCGCAGGCGGCGTCCGTAGAGCGACTCCGTCAGGTCGAAGACATGGGTCTCGAGGCGGCGTTCCGATCCCCCCACCGAAGGGTTGCAGCCCAGGTTCGACATGGCGTCGTACCAGCGGCCGTCGATCTCGACCCGCGAGCGATAGACCCCATCCGTCAGCGGAAGGTCCGCCGCCACGGCCAGATTGGCCGTCGGAAAGCCCAACTCCCGGCCCAGGCGCCGTCCATGCTCCACCACCCCCTCGATCACCACCCGTTCCATCAGATCTTTTCGGTCAGTTTGCGCACCAGGCTGAACTGCGAGAAGAACTCCTTGGCGAAGACCCGCAGCACCGTATACGAGGGGATGGCCAGCAGCATGCCCAGAATCCCGGCCAGCGATCCGGCGATCAGGATCACCAGAAAGACCTCCAGCGGATGGGCCTTGACCCGTTTCGAGTAGAGCGTCGGCTGGAGGATGAAGTCATCCATTCCCTTGATGACCAGCAGCGTGCAGACAATCACCAGCACCGTATGCCCGACGGGCATCCCCTCGATCGGTGTCACGATACCCACCAGTACCGACAGGATGCCGCCGATCAGCGGTCCGGCGTAGGGCACGACATTCATCACCCCCATGATCAGCCCGATGAAGGCCGCATCGGCCGTCGTCATCCCAAAGGCCATCATCACCAGCGAGACGGCGATCATCAGCAACAGGCTCTCCGTAAGGATACCCGTGAAGTAACGGCCCAGCAGCAGCGTCACCGAATCCAGTGCGCGGGTGATGTTTTCGTGGTAGTGTTCGGGGAAGACCGCCGTGACCATGGCGTAGAAGAGTCCCTCCTCCTTGAGGAAGAAGAAGGTGATGAACGAGATCGAGAAGATGGCGATGACCGACGAGACCACCACGCCGATGACCGACGAGAAGAGACGGTTCAACGAATCGAGGTCGATGATCTGACGCATGGCCGTCGTCAGCTCCTCGGAGAGCGAGAAGGTGCTCTCGGGCAAGGCGAAGAGGCGTTGCAAATCATGCTGTGCCCGCGCTACGGGTTCGCTGATGCTCGACATGACGGCCGTGAAGTCCACATGGGCAAACTGGTTGATCTTGTTGAAGACCAGCGGCACGAAGAGCGAAAAGCAGGCCGCGAAGATCGCCCAGATCACCACGAGCGTCACCAGCGCCGCCAGCCAGCGCGGAACCCGCCAGCCCCGGATGTGAAGATCCGACAGCCGCTTCACCAGCGGTCGCCCCATGACGGCCAGAACGGCCGATACCAGAATGTAGACGACGATCGACGAGAAGTACCACACCAGAAAGAGCACGGCCGTGGCGATGGCCGCACCCACGATGAACTTCAGAACCGTCTGTGGCGTCGTCTTCATGGCTCTACTCCTCCACCTTGCGCAGACGGGCGATCGGCGTCTGCGAACCGATTGTCGGATCGCCGATCTCCACCAGCAGTTCGCTGTCCTTCGGAACCAGCACGTCGATGCGCGATCCGAACTTGATGAAGCCGCAGACGCTGTTCTGCTCCACCTGATGGCCCACCTTCATGTAGGAGACGATCCGCCGTGCGATGAGCCCCGCAATCTGGCGGAACAGCACCCGCTGGCCCGAGGGCATCCGCACCACCGTGGTCGTCCGTTCGTTCTCGGTCGACGACTTCGGGTGCCACGCCACCAGAAAACGGCCCGGATGGTATTTGAAATACTCCACCTCGCCCCCGACGGGCACCCAGTTCATGTGGACATTGGTGATCGACATGAAGATCGAGATCTGCATCATCTCCTCCTGGAGGTACTCGTTCTCGCGCACCACCTCGGTCACCACCACACGGCCGTCGCACGGTGCGAAGACCAGATCGTTGTCGTGGATGCGGACCCGACGCGGCTCGCGGAAAAAGGCCACGATGAAGAACCAGAAGAGCAGCAGGAAGATCGTTCCGCCCCACAGCAGAGCCGTGCCCGACTCGTTGACCAGCATCCGGTAGAAGAGCCACCAGATCAGCAGGCACACGGCGCCCGAAACTCCGATGATCTTGTATCCTTCCTTGTTGATTCTCATATTTCGGTACGATTTGGAGTTACATCACATAAAGCATATAGACGAAGACGAACGGCGCCGAAAGCAGTTCGGCATCGAAACGGTCGAGCACACCGCCGTGGCCGGGGATCAGCCGACCGGAATCCTTGACGCCGGCCGCCCGCTTGAACATCGACTCCACCAGATCGCCCAATACGCCGGTGATCGAGGCCACGAAGGCCAGTCCTGCCCATGCCGCATAGTTGCCCTTGAGCGCCCATGCGGCAACCAGTCCCATAGCCACGGCACCGATGACTCCACCGAAGAAGCCTTCCCACGACTTCTTGGGCGAGAGGCGTTCGCAAAGCCGGTGACGTCCCAGACTCATCCCCACCAGATAGGCGAAGACGTCGTTGGCCCAGATGATGAAGATGTAGAACATCATCACGCCGGGACTCCACTCCTCGCTGGCGATGATCGGGAAGTAGCACATCAGCGAGAAGGGAAGCGCCACGTAGATCACCCCCAGCAATGTGGTGGCGATATTGACCGCGGGATTCTCCCGGCGGCGGAAGAGTTCGCAGATGAACATCACCGGAAGCAGCAACAGCAGAAAGGCCATGCCGAAGGCAAAGGTCCGGTTGGCACTCCCCAGAATCTGGATGTCGTCGCACACGACGGCGAAATTCAGCGCCAGCAGCACCAACCCCACAACCAGACCGACGATCCGTTGCGGAGCCGCTCCCCGCGCCTCGGTCAGGGTGTAGAATTCACGCATTCCCACGATCAGCAACAGCGCCAGCAACGCGCCGAAGCTCCATTGTGACCACGCAATGGCCCCCAAGACAACCACGGCAAGGACCGCTCCGCTCAACGTTCGGACCAGCAGATTCTTCAGTTTTTCGTTCATCGGTTTCAGTAGTCAGGTCGTTACAGGTTGTTCCGCTTATTTCTCCCCCGAGGCCGGATGCTCCGGATCGTCCGTCGCGGCATCCGATGCCGCGGTGTCGGTCGCGGCGGTCGAATCCGTCGCAGCAGCCGGAGCCGATCCCTCCGCAGCCTTGGGTTTGGCCTTGGCCTCCGCCTCACGACGTTCGCGCTCGATATCCTTCTTCCGCTTGCCAAAGATCCGCTCCACATCCTCCGTGAAGACCACCTCGCGCTGCAACAGCAGTTCGGCCAGCTCCTTCAACCCCTCCTTGTGCTCCTTGAGCACCTTCTCGGCCATGCGGTAGGCCTCGCTGATCACCCGGCGCGCCTCGGCGTCGATCTGCCGGGCCGTCTCCTCGGAGTAGGGTTTCGTGAAAGACATGTCGCTCTGGCCCGTCGAATCGTAGTAGGAGAGCGTCCCCACCTGGTCGCTCATGCCGTAGTAGGCCACCATGGCGTAGGCCTGTTTGGTCACGCGCTCCAGATCGTTCAGCGCACCGGTCGACACTTCGCCGAAGGTCAGCTGCTCCGAGACGCGGCCGCCCAGCGTGGCGGCCAGTTCGTCCATCATCTGCTCGCGCGTGGTGATCTGACGCTCCTCGGGCAGGTACCACGCCGCTCCGAGCGCCTTGCCGCGCGGGATGATCGTCACCTTGATCAGCGGGCTGGCGTTCTCCAGAATCCAGCTCACCGTGGCGTGGCCCGCCTCGTGGTAGGCGATCACGCGCTTCTCGTCGTCGGTGATGATCTTGTTCTTGCGCTCCAGACCGCCCACGATGCGGTCGATGGCAGCCAGGAAGTCCTCCTTCGAGATGAATTTCTTGTTGTGACGGGCCGCAATCAGCGCCGCCTCGTTGCAGACGTTGGCGATGTCGGCACCCGAGAAGCCCGGGGTCTGGCGCGCCAGGAACGAGCGGTCGAGCTGCGGATCGAGTTTCAGCGGACGCAGGTGCACGTTGAAGATCTCCTCACGCTCCTTCACGTCGGGGAGACCCACCTCAATCTGACGGTCGAAACGTCCGGCGCGCATCAGTGCCTTGTCCAGAATATCGGCACGGTTCGTCGCCGCCAGCACGATGACGCCCGTATTGGTTTGGAAGCCATCCATCTCCGTAAGCAGCTGGTTCAGCGTATTTTCGCGTTCGTCGTTACCCGAGAAGCCGGCATTCTTGCCGCGGGCCCGGCCGATGGCGTCGATCTCGTCGATGAAGACGATGCACGGAGCCTTCTGCTTGGCCTGTTCGAAGAGGTCACGCACGCGCGAGGCGCCCACCCCGACGAACATCTCCACGAAGTCCGAACCCGAAATCGAAAGGAACGGCACATTGGCCTCACCGGCCACGGCCTTCGCCAGGAGCGTCTTGCCCGTTCCCGGAGGGCCCACCAGCAGCGCTCCCTTCGGAATCTTGGCGCCCAGCTCCTTGTATTTGTCGGCCTTCTTCAGGAAGTCGACGATCTCCATGATCTCGACCTTGGCCTCCTCCAGTCCGGCCACATCCTTGAATGTCACCCGTTTGGAGTTGTCCTTGTCGAATACCTGCGCCTTGGCCTTGCCGACATTCATGATGCCGCCTCCGCCCCCGGCGCCCGCACCGCGCGCCATCGAACGCATGACGAAGATCCATACGCCGATGATGAGGATCCACGGCAGCAGGTTGACCAGCAGAGACGTCCAGTCGTTGCGCTCGTTCTGATAGACGACCGGAACATCCTGTCCCGACTGCGCCTCGGCAGCCTGCAGATCCTCGCGGAACGAATCCACCGAGCCGATCGTAAAGGTCAGCTGCGCACCCGATTCGGGCAGTCGGCGGAAGCGTTTGTCCACCGAGTCGTTCCGGTAACGGTCGGCGGCCTCCTTCGAAAGGAAGACCTGCGCCTCGTCGCGGTTGATGACCTGGATTTTCGTCACGTCGCCCCGCTCGACCATCTCCCGGACCGTCGACCAGTCGCTCTCGAGCGGCCGGTCGTTCGACGGATTGAACAGGTAATAGCCGACGATCAGCGCCGCAATCACGCCGTAAACCCACAGCAGCGAGGGCCGCGGCATGTTCATTTTCGGATTATTGTTGCGTTTGTTCTGATTCTGTGCCATATTACTCCTCGTATTCGTATTTCACCATCGGGGCGTCGGCCCACAGCTCTTCGAGCCGGTAGAAGCTGCGAAGCTCCGTCTGGAAGATGTGAACCACTACATCCACATAGTCCATGGCAATCCATACGGCGTTCTGTTGACCCTCGATGCGCCAGACCTTTTCACCCAGCGTCTCAAGCACCTTCTCTTCAATACCGTCGGCGATGGCCGCCACCTGCGTCGTGGAATCGGCGTTGCAGACCACGAAGTACGAACAGATTGCACCGTCGAATCCCCGAAGGTCCAACGATACAATATTCTTTCCCTTCTTATCTTCAATCGCGCTGACGATCGTTTCGATCAGTTTGTCCATAATTTCCAATAGATGTCTATAACCTTGCAAAGGTATGAAAAGAGAATGAGATTTGAAAATTACCGGTTAAAAATCGCGTAATGAGGCCCCTTTTCCACCCCGACACCCGATTCTCCGGAATTTTAGTGCACGCAACGGATCGGACCGGTTCACGGTCGATTACGATGAAGGCCCCGTCGCCGAAGTGGTCAGCAAAGGATCGTTGACGGTCTCCCGTAACGGCGATCGCTTCGACATCGGGATCTCGCTGAACTGTGCGGATGGAAACAGCCTGCAGGTCGAGTGGGCCGGAACGGCCGTCAGGAGACCGCACCCTGAGCCGCCAACCGACATAATCTCCCTCCTTCGCACCCGGCCGGAGATTATGTCTGCGGCCAAATGCCCCCTCGGGACCATGCCTGCAGCCGGCCTTCGGAACCATACCTGCAGCCGGCTCCCGGAACTATGCCTGAGGATGCACCCCGACGCTCGCCAGAATCGTGTCGGTCAGTGCCTTGATGATCGAACTCTTCACGTAGGTGCGCCGGACGGCAATGGCGATCTTGCGCGAAGTGGCCCCCTTGCAGAGGGTCTTCAACTGGTCGCGATGTTCGGCCGGAATGTACTCGACAGCCATCTCGGGAATGATCGTCAGACACGGCGTACAGTCGACGATGCGCATCAGCGTATCGAGCGACCCCGACTCGAACGAGTAGTGCGAAGGCATCGACCGCCGAGCCTGGCACAGTTCGATGATCTGGTCACGCATGCAGTTGCCCGGGCTCAGAATCACCAGATCCTTCAGGTCGATATCCTCGATGCGGATATTCTGCCGTTCGTAGAGCGGATTCTCGGGCGAAACGTAGACGTAGAAGCGGTCGTTGAAGAGCTCCTGCTCGAGGATCCCCTCGCCGCACGTCCCGCTGGCCACCAGCGCCGCATCGATCCGGTCCCGCTTCAAAGCCTCGACGATATCCGAGGTGATCATCTCCGAAATCTCCAGTTCCACCTTCGGGTAGTCGTGCACGAACGACGGAATGAACTTGTGCAGCAAATAGGGCGCAATGGTCGGAATCACGCCCAGACGCAGTTTGCCGGCCGTCTCGCCCTTGAGTTCGGCCACCGCCTCGCGGATGCAGTTGTAGGCCTTGATCGTCTCCTGGGCCCGGTCCAAAACCACAGCCCCCGCTTCGGTCGGAATCACCGGCTTCTTCGACCGGTCAAGCAGCACAACCCCCAACTCCTCCTCCAGCGACTTGATCTGCATGCTCAACGACGGCTGCGTGACGAAGCAATGTTCGGCAGCCTGCGAAAAACTGCCGCAGTTGGCCACCGCCAACAGATACTCGAGTTGGATGATTGTCATAACAGGTATTTTTTATAACAGACATTTATTTCTCAGAACGAAGATATAAAATTAATCTATATCCTACAACTTTTTTTGAAGCCCCGCGCTGTTTTTCGTATGTTTGTCTCCCAAATACCATTCAGAACAGTTATACCGCTATGGCAAAAATCATCCTCACCGGCGACCGTCCCACGGGCCGCCTCCATCTGGGACACTTCGTGGGCTCGCTGCGCCGCCGCGTGGAGCTGCAGAACTCCGGACTCTTCGACCGCATATTCATCATGATCGCCGACGCCCAGGCCCTGACCGACAACGCCGACAACCCCGAAAAGGTGCGCCAGAACATCATCGAGGTGGCGTTGGACTACCTCTCCGTAGGCCTCGATCCCGAAAAGTCGACCCTCTTCATCCAGTCGCAGGTCCCCGAACTGTGCGAACTGTCGTTCTACTACATGAATCTGGTCACCGTGCAGCGCCTGCAGCGGAACCCCACCGTCAAGGCCGAAATCCAGCTGCGCGGATTCGCCGAAGGGGCCGTCGAGGGCGACACCACCCAGCGGCAGGGCATCCCCGTCGGATTCTTCACCTACCCGATCAGCCAGGCCTCGGACATCACCGCCTTCAAGGCCACGACCGTCCCCGTGGGCGAGGACCAGGAGCCGATGATCGAACAGACGCGCGAAATCGTCCACAAATTCAACTCGGTCTACGGCCAGACGCTCACCATGCCCGAAATCCTGCTGCCGGACAACGCCGCCTGCCTGCGCCTGCCCGGAACGGACGGCAAGGCCAAGATGTCCAAGTCGCTGGGCAACTGCATCTACCTTTCCGATACGGCCGACGAGGTCAAGAAAAAGGTCATGGGCATGTACACCGATCCCGACCACCTGCGCGTCGAGGATCCCGGCAAGGTCGAGGGCAACACGGTCTTCACCTACCTCGACGCCTTCAGCCGCCCGGAACACTTCGCCAAATACCTCCCCGAATACGCCTCGCTCGACGAGTTGAAGGCTCATTACCGCCGCGGCGGTCTGGGCGACGTGAAGGTCAAACGGCTGCTCATCGCGATCCTCAACGAGACGCTCAACCCCATCCGCGAACGTCGCCACTACTACGAGGCCCGCATCGGCGAGGTCTACGACGTGCTGCGCAAAGGGTCGGAAACGGCACGTGCCGCTGCGGCCGAAACCCTGGCCGAGGTGCGCCGCGCTATGAAGATCAACTACTTCGAGGACCAGCAGCTCATCGACGAGCAGGCCCGCCAGTACGCCGAGAAACTCAAACACTGATCCTGCCGTGCGCCGCATGGAACTCCGCGCCGACCGTATCTACGCCGCCTTTCTCAAACTGACACGGCGTCTTTCAAACCGCCAGATGATGATGCTGCTGGCGGTGGTGGTCGGTGCGCTCGCCGGACTGGGCACCTATCTCTTCGAGATGCTGCTCTACGCCATCAAAACCGGTCTGACAAACTGGTTCCCGGTCGACAGCGCCCACTTCCTCTTCCTGATCTACCCCGCCGTGGGTATCATCCTGGCCACGCTGTTCGTCCGTTACATCGTGCGCGACAACATCTCCGAAGGCGTTACGCGCGTCCTCTACGCCATGTCGAGCCGCAACTCCCGCATCGCCGCCCACAACTGCTGGACCTCGATCGTCGGAGGTGCCACGACCATCGGATTCGGCGGTTCGGTCGGTCCTGAGGCCCCGATCGTGCTGACCGGAGCCGCCATCGGCTCGAACATCAGCCGGCTGGTGCACCTCAACTACAAACACTCCACGCTGCTGCTCTGCTGCGGCGCCGGTGCCGCCCTGGCCGCCATCTTCAAGGCCCCGATCACCGGTGTGGTCTTCGTGCTGGAGATCCTCATGCTCGACATCACCGCCGCATCGGTCATCCCGCTGCTCATCGCCTCGATCACCGCCACGACGATCGCCTTCACGTTCCGCGGGTTTGACCCCATTCTGGCCGTGACGCTGGCGCCCGAGGATGCCTTCGAACTGTGGCAGATCCCGCTCTTCATCCTCCTCGGCGTGCTGTGCGGTCTGATGGCCTGGTACTTCACCTCGATGAACGCCCGCATCGGCGACTTCTTCAAACGCATCGACAGGCAATACAAGAAGTGGATCCTGGGCGGCGCCATCCTCGGCATCCTGATCTTCGTCTTCCCGCCCCTCTACGGCGAAGGCTACGAAGGATTTACCTCACTCATGCACGGCAACGAGCAGGAACTGTTCGACAACTCGCTCTTCTACCGCTTCCGCGACATCGACTGGGTCGTCGTCCTCTTCGTCATCGCCACGATGTTCTTCAAGGTCATCGCCATGGCCTCGACCAACGCTGCAGGCGGTGTCGGCGGTACGTTCGCCCCTTCGCTTTTCGTCGGGGCCTTCACCGGAGCCTCGCTGGCGCTCATCTGCAATCTGCTGTTCCACTGGGAGGTCTCGATCGTCTCGTTCACACTCGTGGGCATGGCCGGCGTCATGTCCGGCGTGATGAACGCCCCGCTGACCTCGATCTTCCTGATCGCCGAGCTCTCGAACGGTTACGGCCTCTTCATCCCGCTGATGATCACGGCCTGCATCTCGTTTGCCGTCGACTACTACCTCGACCCCGATTCGATCTACACCAAGCAGCTGCGCAAGAAGGGCGAACTGCTGACCCACGACAAGGACCAGTCAGTCTTCGTCTTCCTGAAGCTGGAGGATCTGATGGAGACCGATTTCCTGCGCATCAAGGAGAACATGACACTGGGCGACATCGTCCACATCATCTCCACGGCCCGGCGCAACATCTTCCCCGTGATCGACAACTTCGGACGCCTGCTGGGCGTCGTACAGCTCGACGACCTGCGTGAGGACATGTTCAAGCCCCAGAAATACGGCCGTCCGATCTCCGACTACATGATCCCGCCCCCGGACAAGATTCTCGAACACGAGGCCATTCAGAGTGTCATGGAGAAGTTCGAGGACAAGCACACCTGGATGCTGCCCGTCGTCGACAAACAGAACCACTATCTGGGATTCATCTCCAAGTCGCGGATCCTGAACGCCTACCGCGAACAGCTGGTCAAGATCCAGCAGTAGGAAGGAGCCGACGGAGGAGAAGCCCGTCGGGCGGATGGGGAGACGCGGAAAGCCGGAGCTCGGAAGGAGCCAACGGAGAAGAGGCCCGTCGGACGGATGGGGTAGACACGGAAGGCCGAAGCACCGCGGCCGGTGGCATTCACCGCCTCCGATACACTCGAAAACCCAAAACCAACACAATACACCATGATCTCTTTTGACAGCCCCTCGTGGGCCGATGCGCTCGACTGCGCCGTCACGCTCTGCGACACGCAAGGGATGGTCTGCTACCAGAACCGCCGCTCCGTGGAGGTCAACGGCGACGTGAGGGGCCGCTCGCTCCTCCCCTGCCACAACGACCGTTCGCGGGAGATCATCCGACGGCTGCTCGACGACGGCGGCCGAAACGTCTACACCATTCATAAAAAGGGCATCCGCAAGCTGATCTACCAGACCGTCTGGTACGACGAGGAACGGATCGGCGGACTCGTGGAGTTCTCGATGGAGCTCCCCGACGAGATGCCCCACTACGTCCGGTCATGACAAAAACACTTAAAGTAAGAAGAAGATGCTGCATTTCGATTGCGACTACATGGAGGGGGCCCACCCCGAGGTGATGCGCCGCCTGCTGGAGACCAACCTCGAACAGACTCCCGGATATGGCTGCGACCCCCATACGGAGCGGGCCCGCGAACTCATCCGGCAGGCATGCGGCGCCCCGCAGGCCGAGGTTCATTTTCTGGTCGGCGGCACGCAGACCAACGCCACCGTCATCGACGGTCTGCTGCGCCGGCACGAAGGGGTGCTGGCCGCCGAATCGGGTCACATCAACGTCCACGAGGCCGGAGCCATCGAAGCTGCCGGCCACAAGGTCCTGACGCTCCCCTCGCACGAAGGCAAGATCCGCGCCGAGGAGATCGACCGCTGGATCGAGGAATTCTACCGCGACGAAACGTGGCCCCATATGGTCGCCCCCGGGATGCTCTACCTCTCGCACCCGACCGAATTCGGGACACTCTACACGCTCAGTGAGATGGAGGCGATCCATGCCGTCTGCCAACGCTACTCGATCCCGCTCTACCTCGACGGTGCACGGCTCAGCTACGCCCTGGCCTCGGAGGAGAATACCCTCACGCTCCGCGACATCGCCCGGCTGTGCGAGGTCTTCTACATCGGCGGCACCAAGACCGGCCTGCTCTTCGGCGAGGCGGTCGTCATCACGCGGCCCGAGCTGCTGCCGCACTTCTTCACCCTCGTCAAGCAGCACGGCGCCCTGCTGGCCAAGGGTCGGCTGCTGGGGGTGCAGTTCGAGACGCTCTTCACCGAAGAGCTCTACCTGCGGATTGCCCGACAGGCCATCTCGACAGCCAGGCGGCTGAAAGAGGCCCTGCTCGCAAAAGGATACCGGCTCCACATCGACTCGCCGACCAACCAACAGTTCTTCGTCCTGCCGAACCGCGAGATCGACCGGCTCAGTCAGTACGCCACCTTCGAGTTGTGGGGGCCGCGCGGCAAGGAGGAGTCCGTCGTAAGGTTCGTCACCAGCTGGGCCACCACCGACGAGCAGATCGACGCGCTGACAGCCCGGCTCTGACCCCAGCCGAACGGTAGCTGGAAGGCAGTACGTTCGTTTTTTTGTCGCGTTTACTTGCTATTTTGTAAAGTTTATTTTACATTTGCGACAGCAGTCGGGAGAAGTGCGCACCTCCGACAGGCTGCCTGACCGACAAAAACGAACAACCATGAATCGAATGCTGCTGCTTCCCCACCCGTTCAAACGGATCGGATGGATGCTGTTCATCCCGACCGCACTCTTCGGCCTGCTGATGGCCATCGACGGATTCAACGGATTCCCCTCGTTTCTGCTGCCCGGTTCGGCCGTGGCCGGCGACATCGCCAACCGGATCAGCAACAACGTCGCGCTGATCGGCGTACTGCTCGGATCGCTCCTGATCACCTGTTCACGCGAACGCGTCGAGGACGAACTCATCGCCCGAATCCGCCTCAATGCCCTGCTGGCCGCCCTCTACACAACGACCGGTATCGCCGTGATAGCCGCTCTCGTGCTCTACGACTTCACCTATCTCTACTTCATGATTTTCAATCTCTGTCTGTTGCCCGTACTCTTCCTCGTGATCGAACGAATGATGTTGTGGCGGTTGAGAAAGGAGGCCTCGCATGAAGAATAGACTCCGTGTCGAACGGGCCGAACGGCGCTTGACCCAGCAGCAGCTGGCCGATGCCGTCGGGGTGAGCCGCCAGACGATCCATGCGATCGAAGCGGGACGCTTCATCCCCTCGACGCTGCTGGCGCTGAAGATCGCCCGCCAGTTTGCCAAGCCCGTCGAAGAGCTCTTCCAGTTGGAGCCAGGCGAATAAAAAAAGGGAGCGGCCTCACAGAGGTCTCTCCCCTTAACCGGCTCCGGAGTATCGGCTTCCGGCCGCCCCCCGGTCAGAGCTTGATGTCGTAGATCTGGATCACGCCCACAAGCTTGCCCGACTCGTCCGTAACGAGCAGCGAGGTCACCTTGTTGCGCGTCATCATCTTCTCGGCTTCGATCAGCTTCTCGGTCGGAGCAATCGTCTTCGGGTGCGGCGTGGCGATATCTTTTGCCTTGATATTGAAGAACTCACCCCGCAGCCGCTCCATGGCCCGACGCACGTCACCATCCGTGACGATGCCCTCGATGCGGTCGCCCTCGCAGATGACGATCAGTCCCAGCCCGCCCTTCGAGATGGCGTGGATCATCTCCGTGGCCGGGCAGTCGGGAGCCACCACCGGCAGGTCGTGGTCACGCATGACGTTGCCCACGGTCATCAGCAGGCGCCGTCCCAGGCTGCCGCCCGGATGCAGGCGTGCGAAATCGACGCTCGTGAAGCCCCGCAGCTGCATCAGCGAGACGGCCAGCGCATCGCCCATGGCGATCTGTGCCGTCGTAGACGACGTGGGGGCCAGGTGCAGGATGCAGGCCTCTTTCTGGACCCGCACGTTCAGGTGCACGTCCGAATTCTTGGCCAGCGCCGAGTCGGGGTTACCCGTCATCGAGATCAGGCGGTTGCCGTTCGAGTGGATGAAGGGGACGATCTTCAGAATCTCGTCCGTCTCGCCCGAATAGGAGAGTGCCAGGATGATATCCTCCTTCGAGATCATGCCCAAGTCACCGTGGAAGGCCTCGCCCGGGTGGAGGAAGAAGCTCGGCGTGCCGGTCGAGGCGAGCGTCGCGGCGATCTTGCGCCCCACGAGGCCCGATTTGCCCATACCCGTCACGATGCACTTGCCGTGACTCGAAAGAATCATCTCCACGGCCTCGACAAACGAGTCGTCCAGCGACTCCTCCAGATGCCGGAGCGTCAACATCTCGGTATGCACCGCCTTGCGGGCCACCTCCAAAATTTGCTCTTTAGCTGTATCGATCATATTGTTGCTCAAAGCAGAGTTTCGATCAAAGGTTCCAGATCATCGAGCCGCAGCATGTTGGCCGCATCGCTCAGACCCCGGTCCGGATCGGGGTGCACCTCGAAGAAGTAGCCCGTAGCGCCGAAGGCCTTCGCGGCCCGGGCCATCGCCGGAACGAATTCGCGGTTGCCGCCCGTCTTGCCCCCCGCCGCACCGGGACGCTGCACCGAGTGGGTGCAGTCCATGATCACCGTCGGCGCGATCTGCAGCATGTCCGGGATATTGCGGAAATCGACCACCAGGTTGTTGTAGCCGAACGAGTTGCCGCGTTCGGTGAGCCACACTTCGCGGGCCCCGGCATCGAGTGCCTTCTCGTAGGGATAGCGCATGTCGGCCCCCGAAAGGAACTGCGCCTTCTTGATGTTCACGGTGCGTCCGGTCTTCGCGGCGGCCACCACCAGGTCGGTCTGCCGGCACAGGAAGGCCGGGATCTGGATCACGTCCACCACCTCGCCCACCGGCGCAGCCTGCCACGACTCGTGGATGTCCGTAAGGAGCTTCAACCCCCACTTCGCGCGCACGTCGGCAAGCATCTGCAGCCCCTTCTCGAGACCCGGGCCCCGGAACGAGGCTATCGACGTGCGGTTGGCCTTGTCGAACGAGGCCTTGAAGAGGATCTGCGTGCCCAGGCGGCGGTTGATGGCCACAAGGCGTTCGGCCACCGTGTCCAGCAGTTCGGCGGATTCGATGACGCAGGGTCCGGCAATCAGTATCATAACGTTATCGGTTGAATTCGGGGTGTTGTTTCAAAAACTCCTCGGCGCGCACCAGATCCTCCGGCGTGTCGATCCCCACGGTCTCGACCGGCGTGATGCCCACACCTATTTTGTAGCCGTTCTCCAGCCAGCGCAGCTGTTCGAGCGATTCGGCCAGCTCGAGCGGCGACTGCGGCAGCGCGGTCACCGCACGCAGCACCTCCGTGCGGAAGGCATAGAGGCCGATGTGCTTGTAGAAGGTATGCCGCGAGAGCCACTCCTCGCGCGGAACGTTGCGCAGGTAGGGGATCACCGACCGCGAAAAGTACAGCGCCCGCGACTGCGCGTCGAGCACCACCTTCGGCGAGTTGGGATTCTCCAGCGCCTCAAGGCCGTCGGACTCCGCAAAGGGCTTCACCAGCGTGGCGATGTCGGTCGAGGGGTCATCGAAGCAGCGCTTCACCGCCTCGAGCTGCTCGCGGCGGATGAAGGGTTCGTCGCCCTGCACGTTGACCACCACGTCGTACGTCCGGCCCTGCTTGCAGTAGGCCTCCCAGCAGCGGTCCGTACCGCTGCGGTGCGCCGTCGAGGTCATCTCGACCCGCCCGCCGAACGACCGCACGGCCTCGTAGATCCGCTCGTCGTCCGTAGCCACCACGGCGTCGTCCAGCACGCCGGCCACCTGTTCGTAGACCCGCTGGATGACGGGTTTGCCCCCCAGCCGGGCCAGCGGCTTGGCCGGGAAACGCGTCGACGCGTAGCGCGCCGGAATGATTGCGATGAATTTCATACCTTCACTGCTATTCGGTTGCATCCGCCTCGAGCCCGCGGCGCTGACGTGCCGTCAGTTTCGCCTTCGCAAGCCCGTACGATTTTTTTACCAGGTCGAGAATCTCCTCCGCCGGAATATCCCCGTCGAAACGAACGCTGATCCAGTGGTGCTTGTCCATGTGCCAACCCGGGGTGATTCCCTCGTAGCGATCGATCAGCACGGGAATCTCCTCCGGAGCACAGCGGATCGTACAGAAGTCGAACGCTTCGGCATTCACAAAGCAGAACCACTTGTCCACCACGTAAAAGACCAGCAGATTGCGGTCGTATTCGGAGGTGGCCTTCCCGAAGGCGAAGTCGTCATGCACGCCCGGCAGCGACAGACAATAGCGACGGAAATCCTCGATATTCATTTTCCCGGATATTTACTCCTTAACGGTCGTTGCGTCGGAGGCCGGCTTCGGCTCCAGCGCCAGCGCCAGCACCTCGTCGTTCGTGCGCACGTAGTGGAACGTCAGACCCTCGACGTATTCGGGCTTGATCTCGGCGATGTCCTTGCGGTTTTCGTCCGAAAGGATCAGCTCCGTGATGCCGGCCCGCTTGGCCGCCAGAATCTTCTCCCTGACGCCGCCTACGGGCATCACCCGTCCGCGGAGGGTCGTCTCGCCCGTCATGGCGATCCGCTCCTTCACCTTGCGGCCCGTGTAGGTCGAGACGATCGAGGTGACCATCGTGATGCCCGACGAGGGGCCGTCCTTCGGGATCGCACCCTCCGGAACGTGGATGTTGATGTCGTTCGTCTCGAACATCTTCGGGTCGATGCCCAACTCCTTGTAGTGGGCCATCACCCACTCGTGGGCAATCGTCGCCGACTCCTTCATCACGTCGCCCAGGTTGCCCGTCAGGCTGATGCGCCCCTTGCCGGGCGTCAGGCACGACTCGATGTAGAGGATGTCACCACCCACTTCGGTCCATGCCAGACCCGTCACGACACCCGTCATGCCGCCCACCTCGTACTCCTCGCGCAGGAACTTCGGCATGCCGAGGATCTTCGCGACATCCTCGGCCGTGATCTCCGGCCGGGGCTCCTCGTCGAAGGCGATCTGCTTGGCACGTGCCCGGGCGATCTTGGCCAGATGCTTGTCCAGCGAGCGGACGCCCGCCTCACGCGTATAGTCCGAGATGACCTGTTCGATCACCGCGTCGCTCATCGTCAGCTCGTCGGGCTTGATGCCGTGGGCCTCGCGCAGCTTCGGCAGCAGGTGATCCTGGGCGATGCGCACCTTCTCCTCGATCAGGTAGCCCGGGATGTTGATCATCTCCATACGGTCGCGCAGCGCCGGGGCGATGTTGCCCACGTTGTTGGCCGTAGCGATGAAGAGCACCTTCGAGAGGTCGTACTCCATGTCGATGTAGTTGTCGTGGAAGGTGGTGTTCTGCTCCGGGTCGAGCACCTCGAGCAGCGCGCTCGAGGGGTCGCCGTGGTTCGAGACCGTCACCTTGTCCACCTCGTCGAGGATGATCACCGGATTGGACGAACCGCACCGCTTGATCGTCTGGATGATCCGGCCCGGCATGGCGCCGATGTAGGTACGACGGTGTCCGCGGATCTCCGACTCGTCGTGCAGTCCGCCCAGCGAGATACGGCCGAACTTGCGGCCCAAGGCCGTGGCCACCGACTTGCCCAGCGAGGTTTTGCCCACGCCCGGAGGTCCGTACAGGCAGAGGATCGGGGACTTCAGGTCGCCCTTCAGCTTGATGACGGCCAGGTGTTCCAAGATACGCTCCTTGACCTCGTCCAGTCCGAAATGGTCGTGGTCCAGCTGTTCGCGGGCCTGCTTCAGGTCGAGGTTGTCCTTCGTCACGTCGTTCCAAGGCAGCTCCAGCAACAGCTGCAGGTAGGTCATCTGCACCGAATACTCCGCCACGGCGGGGTTCAGCCGCTCGACCTTCTGCAACTCCTTTTCGAAGGTCTCGCCGACCTCCTTCGGCCAGTTCTTCTTCCTGGCCTCCTCGCGCATCTTTTCGATGTCGGCATCGGGGCCGTCGCCCAGTTCGTCCTGGATCGTGCGCATCTGCTGCTGCAGGTAGTAGTCGCGCTGCTGCTTGTCGATCTCCTGCTTGACGCGCTCCTGGATCTGGTTCTTCAACTCGGCAAGCTGCTGTTCGCGGATCAGGATCTCGAGCAGCTTGCGCGCACGGGCCAGCAGGCCGGGGGCTTCGAGCAGCGACTGCCGGTCCTCGTCCGTGAGCTCCATGTTCGAGCAGATGAAGTTGATGAAGCCGCGTTTCGAGTCGATGTTCTTGATGGCGAAGGCCGCCTCCTTGGGCATCGACGGCGAGATGTTGATGATTCCCAGCGCCACGTCGCGGATCGAGTCCACGAGGGCTTCGAACTCGATGCTCTTCAGATCGGGCGTCGAGTCGCGCAGCGCCACCACGCGGGCCTTGAAATAGGGCTCCGTGGCGACATATTCCGTGATTTCGATCTTCTCCAGACCATTCAGGATCACCGTCAGGTTGCCGTTGGGCATCTCCAGGATCTTGATGATCCGGGCTGCCGTGCCGACCTTGTACATGTCGTCCGGCGAAGGGTCCTCCACCTCGCTCTCGCGCTGCAGCACGGCTCCCAGCAGCCCGCCCTCGGCATTCACCGCGCGGACCAGCGAGATGCTCTTGTCACGCCCGACCGTAATGGGGGTGATGGCGCCCGGAAAGAGCACCGACGAACGCAGCGTAAGAATCGGAAGAATCTCCGGGACTTCGACCTCCTCGACCGGTTCGTCACCGCCCGTCACGATGGGGATCACGCGGTGTTTGCCGTCGAGAAGCTCGGGGACGAGGCTCACGTCGTCCACTTCTACAGTTTCGATCTTATCTTTTTTGCTCATATTTTTCCTATATACAATGCGCAAAGGTAACGTTTTTTCGCAGAATTTATTTCATCTTTGACAGATTGTTGATAACTTTGCCCCCTCGGAAACAACGTTTAATTATCTACCAGCCATGCAAATCGCTGACAAATACGCACCCAAGCAGATCGAAGCCAAATGGTACGACTACTGGATCAACCACAAGCTCTTCCATTCGGAACCCGACCAGCGCCAACCCTATACGATCGTCATCCCGCCCCCCAACGTCACCGGCATGCTCCACATGGGCCACATGCTCAACAACACGTTGCAGGACGTGCTGGTGCGCCGCGCCCGCATGTCGGGCAAGAACGCATGCTGGGTCCCCGGCATGGACCACGCCTCGATCGCCACCGAGGCAAAGGTCGTCGCCATGCTCCGCGAAAAGGGCATCGAGAAGTCCTCGCTCACGCGTGAGGAGTTCCTCAAATACGCCTGGGAGTGGAAGGAGAAGTACGGCGGCGTGATCCTTCAACAGCTGCGCAAGCTCGGCGCCTCGTGCGACTGGGACCGCACCTGCTTCACGATGGACGACATCCGCACCGAAGGCGTCCTGCGCGTCTTCTGCGACCTCTACGACAAGGGCAAGATCTACCGCGGCGTGCGCATGGTCAACTGGGACCCCGCCGCACAGACCGCCCTCTCGGACGAGGAGGTCGTCTTCAAGGAGTCGCACGGAAAGCTCTACTACCTGCGCTACCGTGTTGAAGGTTCCGACCGCGTCATCGTCGTCGCCACGACCCGTCCCGAGACCATCCTCGGCGATACGGCCCTCTGCGTCAACCCCGATGACCCGCGTTATCAGGATCTGCCCGCCGACGCCCGCGTCATCGTGCCGCTCGTCGGCCGCTCGATCCCCGTCATCCGCGACACGTACGTCGACATCGAGTTCGGTACGGGTGCCCTGAAGGTCACCCCGGCCCACGACGTGAACGACTACATGCTGGGCGAGAAATACGGCCTGGAGACCATCGACATCTTCAACGACGACGGCACGATCAACGACAAGGTCGGCATGTATGTCGGCATGGACCGTTTCGACGTCCGCCGCCAGATCGAGAAGGATCTCGACGAGGCCGGCCTGCTCGAGAAGGTCGAGGCCTACACGAACAACGTCGGCTACTCGGAGCGTACGGGCGTGGCCATCGAACCGAAACTCTCGATGCAGTGGTTCCTCTCGATGAAGGAGCTGGCCGAGCCCGCCACGAAGGCCGTCATGGAGGACGAGATCCGCTTCGTCCCCGAAAAGTACAAGAACACCTACCGCTACTGGATGGAGAACATCAAGGACTGGTGCATCTCGCGTCAGTTGTGGTGGGGACACCGC
>NZ_CALUHA010000004.1:0-103591 GCF_944320325.1 Alistipes megaguti | reverse complement strand
TGGATCGAGTTCGCCACGGACATCAACAACGTGATGTACGCCTACATCGACCGCAAGAAGAAGCTGCCCGTCACGACGCTGCTGCGCGCCATCGGCTATGAGGCCGACCAGCAGATCCTCGAGATCTTCGACCTGGCCGACGAAGTGAAGGTCACGAAGGCCAACCTGAAGAAGGCCGTAGGCCGCAAGCTGGCTGCACGCGTGCTCTCGACCTGGGTCGAGGACTTCGTCGACGAGGATACCGGCGAGGTGGTCTCGATCGAGCGTAACAACGTGATCGTCGACCGCGAGACGGTGCTCCAGGAGGAGGACATCGACAAGATCATCGAAAGCGGCGCCAAGACCATTCTGCTGCACAAGGAGAACCAGTCGGGCATCGACTTCTCGATCATCTACAACACCCTTCAGAAAGACCCCTGCAACTCCGAAAAGGAGGCTGTGGTTTACATATACAGGCAGTTGCGCGCCTCGGAGCCGCCCGATGAGGCCACGGCCCGCGACGTGATCGAGAAGCTCTTCTTCTCGGACAAGCGCTACGACCTGGGCGACGTGGGCCGCTACCGCATCAACAAGAAGCTGGGTCTGGACATCGACCCGGCGATCCGTACGTTGACGCGCGAGGACATCATCGCCATCATCAAATACCTGATCCAGCTGATCAACTCGAAGGCCGACGTCGACGATATCGACCACCTGTCGAACCGTCGCGTGCGTACGGTCGGCGAGCAGCTCTCGAACCAGTTCTCGGTGGGCTTCGTGCGCATGGCACGGACGATCCGCGAACGGATGAACGTGCGCGACAACGAGGTCTTCACGCCGGTGGACCTGATCAACGCCAAGACCCTCTCGTCGGTGATCAACTCCTTCTTCGGCACCTCGCAGCTCTCGCAGTTCATGGACCAGATCAACCCGCTGGCCGAAATCACCCACAAGCGCCGTCTTTCGGCCCTCGGCCCCGGCGGTCTGTCGCGTGACCGCGCCGGTTTCGAGGTTCGCGACGTGCACTACACCCACTACGGACGTCTCTGCCCGATCGAGTCGCCGGAAGGCCCGAACATCGGTCTGATCTCGTCGCTGTGCGTCTATGCGCGCATCTCGCCCATGGGCTTCATCGAGACGCCCTACCGCACGGTCGAGAACGGAAAGGTCGATCTGGACAACTCCCACATCCGCTACTATTCGGCCGAGGAGGAGGAGGGCAAGATCGTGGCCCAGTCGAACGTGCCGCTCGGTGACGACGGTTCGTTCCTGCAGCCCGACCGCGTGAAGGCACGTGAGGGTGCCGACTTCCCGGTAGTGACGGCCAACGAGATCAACCTCATGGACGTGGCCCCGAACCAGATCGCCTCGATCGCCGCCAGCCTGATCCCTTTCCTGGAGCACGACGACGCCAACCGTGCCCTGATGGGATCGAACATGATGCGCCAGGCCGTGCCCCTGGTGACGTGCGAAGCCCCGATCGTCGGCACGGGTATCGAGAAGGACATGATCTCCGACAGCCGCATCCAGATCGTGGCCGAGGGCGACGGCGAGGTGACCTTCGCCGATGCGACGAAGATCCAGATCCGCTACGAGCGCACCGAGGACGAGATCCTCAGCTCGTTCGCTCCCGAGATCACGACCTACGAGCTGCCGCGCTACCGCCGCACGAACCAGAACACGTCGGTGACGCTCAAGCCGACCGTGCTGACGGGCGACCGGGTGACCAAGGGGCAGATCCTCACCGAGGGCTACTCGACGCAGAACGGCGAGCTGGCGCTGGGCCGCAACTTGAAGGTGGCCTACATGCCCTGGAAGGGGTACAACTTCGAGGACGCCATCGTCATCTCGGAGCGCATCCAGCGTGAGGACATCTTCACGTCGGTGCACGTCGACGAATACATCATGGAGGTCCGTGACACGAAGCGCGGCGTCGAGGAGCTCACGTCGGACATTCCGAACGTCTCGGAGGACGCCACGAAGGACCTCGATGCCAACGGTATCATCCGCGTGGGCGCCAACGTCCACCCGGGCGACATCCTCATCGGCAAGATCACCCCGAAGGGCGAGAGCGATCCGTCGCCCGAGGAGAAGCTCCTGCGTGCGATCTTCGGTGACAAGGCCGGCGACGTGAAGGACGCTTCGCTCAAGGCGCAGCCGTCGCTGCACGGCGTGGTCATCGGCACGAAGCTCTACAGCCGCGCCAACAAGGAGGGCAAGAAGGGCAAGAACGCCGAGAAGGCGCAGCTCGACAAGCTCGACGAGAAGTTCGCGGCCGAGATCGCCGATCTGACCAAGCTGCTCGTCAGCAAGCTGTGGACGCTGCTCCAGGGCAAGACGACGACGGGCATCACGGACTACTTCGGCGTGGAGCTCTATCCCGCCGGCACGAAGTTCTCGCAGAAGATGCTCGAGGAGATCGCCCGCAAGTCGGCGGACGAGAAGACCGGCGTGGCGATGGGTTACCTGAACCTCGGGTCGTGCAACTGGACGGGCGACGCCCACACGGACGGCCTGATCGAGACCACGATCAACAACTACACCATCGAGTGGAAGAAGGCCGACGCGGCCATCAAGCGCGAGAAGTACAACATCACCAACGGCGACGAGCTCCCGCAGACGGGCGTCATCCAGATGGCCAAGGTCTACATCGCCAAGAAGCGCAAGCTGAAGGTGGGTGACAAGATGGCCGGACGCCACGGAAACAAGGGTATCGTGGCGCGCGTGGTGCGCGACGAGGACATGCCGTTCCTCGAGGACGGTACGATCGTCGACATCTGCCTGAACCCGCTGGGCGTGCCTTCGCGAATGAACCTCGGCCAGATCTACGAGGCCGTGCTCGGCTGGGCCGGCCGCGAGCTGGGCGTGAAGTTCGCCACGCCGATCTTCGACGGCGCCTCGCTCGAACAGATCAACGACTACACGGCGCAGGCGGGGCTTCCGCACAGCGGCCGCACCTACCTCTACGACGGCGGTACGGGCGAGCGCTTCGACCAGCCGGCCACCGTGGGCGTGACCTACATGCTCAAGCTGGGCCACATGATCGACGACAAGATGCACGCGCGTTCGATCGGTCCCTACTCGCTCATCACGCAGCAGCCGCTCGGCGGTAAGGCGCAGTTCGGCGGTCAGCGTTTCGGTGAGATGGAGGTCTGGGCGCTCGAGGGCTTCGGCGCCGCCAACATCCTGCAGGAGATTCTGACGATCAAGTCCGACGACGTGATGGGACGCGCCAAGGCCTACGAGGCGATCGTCAAGGGCGAGAACCTTCCCAAGCCGGGCATCCCCGAGGCCATGAACGTGCTGCTGCACGAGTTGCGCGGTCTGGCACTGTCGGTAAAACTCGAGTAAGGTGTTTTTAGGATAAGATAAACCAAGAGAAATATGTCAATTTCCAAAGACAATAAGACGAACAACAGCTACAGCCGCATCTCGATCGGCCTGGCCTCCCCCGAGGAGATTCTGGCCCAGTCGAGCGGCGAGGTGCTGAAGCCCGAGACCATCAACTACCGGACCTACAAGCCCGAGCGCGACGGTCTGTTCTGCGAGCGGATCTTCGGCCCGGTGAAGGATTACGAGTGCCACTGCGGCAAATACAAGCGGATCCGTTACAAGGGCATCGTCTGCGACCGCTGCGGTGTGGAGGTGACCGAGAAGAAGGTGCGCCGCGAGCGCATGGGACACATCTCGCTGGTGGTTCCCGTGGTGCACATCTGGTATTTCCGTTCGCTCCCCTCGAAGATCGGCTACCTGCTGGGTATTCCGTCGAAGAAGCTCGAGGCAATCATCTACTACGAGCGCTACGTGGTCATCAACCCGGGTGCCGCCTCGGAGCAGGGCATCGAGCGGCTGGCCACGCTCTCCGAGAAGGAGTATCTCGACGTGCTGGACGCCCTGCCCAAGGGCAACCAGTCGCTCGACGACAGCGATCCGAACAAGTTCGTCGCACAGATGGGCGCCGAGGCGATCCTCACGCTGCTCAAGCAGGTGGACCTCGACTCGATGTCCTACGCACTGCGCCACAAGGCCTCGACCGAGACGTCGCAACAGCGCAAGTCCGAGGCGCTCAAGTGCCTGAACGTCATCGAGTCGTTCCGCGCCTCGAAGGGCAAGAACAAGCCCGAGTGGATGGTCCTGAGCGTCATTCCGGTGATCCCGCCCGAGCTGCGTCCCCTCGTGCCGCTGGACGGCGGCCGTTTCGCCACGTCGGACCTGAACGACCTCTACCGCCGCGTCATCATCCGCAACAACCGCCTCAAGCGCCTGATCGAGATCAAGGCTCCTGAGGTGATCCTGCGCAACGAGAAGCGCATGCTGCAGGAGGCCGTCGATTCGCTCTTCGACAACTCGCGCAAGTCGAATGCCGTGAAGAACGAGTCGAACCGTCCGCTCAAGTCGCTCTCCGACTCGCTCAAGGGCAAGCAGGGCCGCTTCCGTCAGAACCTGCTCGGTAAGCGTGTCGACTACTCGGCCCGTTCGGTCATCGTCGTCGGCCCCGAGCTGAAGATGCACGAGATGGGTATTCCGAAGGACATGGCCGCCGAGCTCTACAAGCCGTTCGTGATCCGCAAGCTCATCGAGCGCGGCATCGTCAAGACGGTGAAGTCGGCCAAGAAGATCATCGACCGCAAGGACCCCGTGATCTGGGGCATTCTGGAGAACGTCATCAAGGGACACCCCGTGCTGATGAACCGCGCCCCGACACTGCACCGTCTGGGTATCCAGGCCTTCCAGCCGAAGCTCATCGAAGGCAAGGCCATGCAGCTGCACCCGCTGGCATGTACGGCCTTCAACGCCGACTTCGACGGTGACCAGATGGCCGTGCACCTGCCGCTGGGCAATGCCGCCATCCTGGAGGCACAGCTGCTGATGCTCGGTTCGCACAACGTGCTCAACCCCGCGAACGGCGCCCCGATCACCGTGCCGTCGCAGGACATGGTCCTCGGTCTGTACTACATCACCAAGCCCCGCAAGGGTGTCAAGGGTGAGGGACAGGTCTTCTACGGTCCCGAGGAGGCGATCATCGCCTACAACGAGAAGCGTGCCGACCTGCACGCCGTGGTGAAGTGTCTGGTCGACGACCTGGACGAGCAGGGCAACCCCGTGCGCGTGCTCAAGGAGACGACCATCGGCCGCATCCTCTTCAACCAGGTGGTTCCCAAGGAGGTGGGCTACATCAACGAGGTGCTGACGAAGCGCTCGCTGCGTGACATCATCGCCGTGGTGATGAAGAAGGCCGGTGCCGACAAGGTGGCCAACTTCCTCGACGACATCAAGAACATGGGTTACAAGATGGCCTTCCAGGGTGGTCTGTCGTTCAACCTCGATGCCGTGATCATCCCCGAGGAGAAGGAGAAGCTCGTCCAGGAGGGTTACGAGCGCGCCGACGCCATCATGGAGGACTACAACATGGGTCTGATCACCAACAACGAGCGTTACAACCAGATCATCGACGTCTGGACGAACATCAACACCAAGCTGACGAAGGCGGTGATCGATACGCTGATCAAGGATGACGACGGTTTCAACCCGGTCTACATGATGCTCGACTCGGGAGCCCGTGGTTCGAAGGAGCAGATCCGTCAGCTGAGCGGTATGCGAGGCCTGATGGCCAAGCCGCAGAAGTCGGGTGTCGAGGGTGGTCAGCAGGTCATCGAGAACCCGATTCTCTCGAACTTCAAGGAGGGTCTTTCGGTGCTGGAGTACTTCATCTCGACGCATGGTGCCCGTAAGGGTCTGGCCGATACGGCCCTGAAGACGGCCGACGCCGGTTATCTGACGCGTCGTCTGGTCGATGTGGCCCAGGACGTGATCATCAACGAGGAGGATTGCGGCACGTTGCGCGGTCTGACGGCTACGGCCATCAAGCGCAACGACGACGTCGTGCAGACGCTCTACGACCGCATTCTGGGACGTGTGGCTCTGAACGACGTGATCCACCCGCTGACGGGCGAGGTGCTGTGCAAGGCCGGTGAGGAGATCACCGAACCGATTGCCGAGGCCATCGAGAAGTCGCCGCTGGAGTCGGTGGAGATCCGTTCGGTGCTGACCTGCGAGTCGCGCCACGGCGTCTGCGCCAAGTGCTACGGCCGCAATCTGGCTACGGCCCGTATGGTCCAGAAGGGCGAGGTGGTCGGCGTGATTGCCGCCCAGTCGATCGGCGAGCCGGGTACCCAGCTGACGCTGCGTACGTTCCACGTCGGTGGTGTGGCCGGCGGTACGGCCGTCGAGACCAACGTCATCTCGAAATACGAGGGTCGTCTGGAGATCGACGAGCTGCGTACGGTTAAGGGCAAGAACGCCGCCGGAGAGACGATCAACATCGTCATCTCGCGTCAGTCGGAGTTCCGCATCGTCGACCCGAAGACCGAAATCGTCCTCTATACGCACAACCTGCCCTACGGTGCCACGCTCTACATGGAGGATGGTGCCGAGGTCAAGAAGGGCGATCTGATCTGCGAGTGGGATCCCTACAACGCCGTGATCATCTCGGAGTACGAGGGTCGCGCCGTCTACGAGAACATCATCGAGGGTGTCACCTACCGCGACGAGCGTGACGAGCAGACGGGCCTTTCGGAGAAGGTGGTCATCGAGTCCAAGGACAAGACCAAGAACCCGGTTATCAAGATCCAGAACAAGGAGGGCGAGGAGGTCAAGCAGTACAACCTGCCCGTATCGGCCCACATCGTCATCAAGGACAACGCCAAGATCAAGGCGGGCGATATTCTGATCAAGATCCCGCGTGCCGTGGGCAAGTCGGGAGGCGATATCACCGGAGGTCTGCCGCGTGTTACGGAGCTCTTCGAGGCCCGCAACCCGTCGAATCCGGCCATCGTTTCGGAGATCGACGGTGAGGTTACGTTCGGCAAGATCAAGCGCGGTAACCGTGAGATCATCATCACCTCGAAACAGGGTGATGTGAAACGTTATCTGGTACCGCTGTCGCGTCAGATCATCGTTCAGGAGAACGACTACGTCAAGGCGGGCAGCCCGCTGTCGGACGGCGCCATCACGCCGAGCGACATCCTCAACATCCTCGGCCCGACGAAGGTACAGGAGTACATCGTCAACGAGGTGCAGGAGGTCTACCGCATGCAGGGTGTGAAGATCAATGACAAGCACTTCGAGGTGATCGTCCGCCAGATGATGTCGAAGGTCAAGATCGAGGATCCGGGCGATACGCGCTTCTTCGAGGACCAGGTGGTCGACAAGTGGGAGTTCATGGACGTGAACGACGAGCTCTACGACAAGGTGGTTGTGACGGATGCCGGCGACTCCACGACGCTGCAGCCGGGTCAGATCGTCTCGCTGCGCAAGCTGCGTGACGAGAACTCGAGCCTCAAGCGCCGCGATCTGCGTCCGGTTCAGGTGCGCGACATCGTACCGGCCACGTCGACTCAGGTGCTGCAGGGTATCACCCGCGCGGCCCTGCAGACCTCGAGCTTCATCTCCGCGGCATCGTTCCAGGAGACCACGAAGGTCCTCAACGAGGCTGCCATCCAGGCCAAGGTCGATCCCCTGGAGAATCTGAAGGAGAACGTCATCTGCGGTCACCTGATCCCCGGCGGTACGGGTCTCCGCGAGTACGACGACCTGGTTGTCGGCGCCAAGGCCGACCTGGAGACGCTCAAGCAGCAGTCGCAGGCTCAGTAGCAAACCGGTTCCGAGCCGGGATCTCTCGGGCGGGGGGGGGAAAAAAAAAAGAACCTGCCGCTTGGGGAGTTCGGTTTGGACGAATCGAGAAAAAAGCCTCTTCCCGATATCGGGAGGAGGCTTTTTTTATGTGGTGTTGTGTGGAAGACGGGTGGAGTGGGAGGACGTTGAACGGAGGATGGATGTGCGGATGGGTGGAGATGCGATCTGCCGGGTGAGGCATTGATATCGGAGCCGCTGGAGGTTACCGCGTGTCGGAAGGCTGTCGCGGATCCGCCGCGGGCTGTTGGCGCTGCGGGACGATCCGGCGGCCCAATTGGAGTTCCGCCGGGTAAAAGCGGTTGCCGCACGGCAGGTTTTGCCGGGGCAGGGAGTGACTCATGCGGGCGGCGGGGCTGTCGGTGGAGGGCAGTGGCGGGTCGGGTCCGGAGGGCAGGGTCGGCAGACGGCTATTTCCGGTCGTAGTTGCGGGCCAGACCGCCCTCGGAGGTCTCGCGGTAGAGGCTTGGCAGGTCGTGGCCCGTTTCGGCCATTACCTTCACGACCTTGTCGTAGGAGACCAGATGGGCCCCGTCCGAGAGTGTGGCGTAGATATTGGCATCCAATGCCCGGGCTGCGGCGATGGCGTTGCGCTCGATACAGGGGACCTGCACCAGTCCGCAGACCGGATCGCACGTCAGTCCCAGATGGTGTTCGAGTCCCATCTCGGCGGCATACTCGATCTGCGAGGGGGTTCCGCCGAAGAGCTGGCAGGCCGCGGCGGCAGCCATGGCGCAGGCCACACCGACTTCACCCTGACAACCGACCTCGGCCCCGGAGATCGACGAATTGGTCTTGGCGACGTTGCCGAACAGACCGGCGGTGGCCAGGGCCCGCAGGATGCGGATGCGCAGGAAGTCGCGCGAAGTGGCCAGGTGGTAGAGTACGGCCGGCACCACGCCGCTCGAACCGCACGTCGGAGCCGTCACCACCACACCGCCCGAGGCGTTCTCCTCGGAGGTGGCCAGTGCATAGGCGTAGATCTTGGCCCGCGAGGAGAGTGAATCGGCATAGCTCTTCGACTTGACGAAGTAGGTGGCGGCCTTGCGGGCCACCTTCAGTCCGCCGGGCAGCACGCCGTCGTTGTTCAGACCGCGGCGGATCGTTTCGCACATCGAGGTCCAGATCGTGTCGAGGTAGTCCCAGATTTCGGGGCCCTCGCAGTCGTCGACATACTCCCAGTAGGTTTTTCCCTCGCGGTAGCACCACTCCTTGATCTCCGAGATGGTGGTCAGCGGGTAGACGCTCTTCGGGACCTCGAGCCGGGAGGTTTCGTTGGCCAGCGCTCCGCCGCCGATGCTGTAGATGGTCCACGAATCGACGACCTTCCCCTGACGGAGCCCTTCGAAGAGCATTCCGTTGGGGTGGAACGGCAGGACGATGTCGGGCCGCCAGACGATTTCGGTCGGGGCCACGGGATTCAGCACCGAGCAGATGGCGACATCCGTAAGGTGGCCCTTGCCCGTGGCGGCCAGCGATCCGTAGAGGGTGACACGATAGGCGTCGACCTCGCGGCAGCGGTCCACGAAACGTTCGGCAGCCCGTTTAGGGCCCATCGTGTGGCTGCTCGAGGGGCCGTTCCCGATCTTATAGAGTTCTTTGAGCGATTCCATTTTTTTGGCTTCTGGATGGGGCAAAGATACGCAAAAATCCAAAAAAAGAGCGAATCTTTTCGATCCGCTCCCGACGTGTAGCTCCACCGCGACTCGAACGCGAATTTAGGGTTTAGGAAACCCTCGTTCTATCCCTTGAACTATGGAGCCTTCAGCCATGTGGCGCATACCCGGTGAGAGCATGCGCCACAAAGGTAGCAATTTTTTCCGTTTTCAGAAACTGAATCTCACTCCCACGGAGAATACATGGGCGTGAAGCTTGTAATTGCCCGAGAAGACCTCTTCGAGCGAACCGCTCGTGTAGTCGTAGACGGGGTAGGAGCCCGTCCGTTCGGGGTCGGCCGAGGAGACGTAGCAGTAGGCCAGATCGACCGACATGAAGCGCGTCGGCCGCAGGCTCAGACCCGCCGTATAGGCCACCTTGGTCATCGAGGGGGTTTCGGGATTGAGGTAGTCGCTGCTCACGGGACTCTCGTCGACGTACATACCCATGCGGGCCGTGAGGAAATCCGTCGCCCGATACTGACCGCCGAAGCGGAACGCCAGCGTATTTGAGTAGTTCTTTACGGAGTAGATGTCCTTGATCCCGAGCTCCTTCTCGTTGAACGAGACGTTCAGATCCTTGTAGGCCGACCAGCCGACCCACTGCAGATCGACGGCCAGTTCCCAGCGCTTGGTCGGGCGGAACGATACGCCCCACGTCACGGTCGTCGGCAGCGGCAGTTCGGTGCGGAACGTCCCCTTGTCGAGGGCCGGAATCAGCTCCGTGCCGGGGTTCAGCTGACCGAGCTGCTGGATCAGGGCGGCGGCCGTCGGATCGATGTTCATGGTGGCGTGTCCGCTGTTGACCTTCATGTTCATGCGCGAGCGGTAGCTCATGGCCACGGACCACTGGTCGGTGATGTCCCACAGAATACCGGCGTTCACGCCCACGGCCACGTTGGCCGAGCCTTCGAGGCGGGCCGCCACGATCGACTGATCCATCGTGCTCTCGAGGTATCCCTTGCCGCTCTGCAACTTCTGGAGAACCTCCTGAGCCTGTTGAATCTGTTCGGCGGGTGTCAACGGGTTGTTGATGATCTGATTCATGTAGTTGATCTGTGGGTCGAGCATCCCGGAGATGATTCCCTGCCGGGTGTTTTTCGAAAGGAGCGAGCGCGAGAGATCGAAGTTACCCCACGTAATCATCAGACCCACGCCGATCGACAGCCGGTCGCAGATCTTGTAGGAGACGGTGGGTTGTACGGTGTAGGCCGCGAGGTTGATCTCCTGGATGAGGTGCGAACCGGACCAGTTTCCGTTCCACTTCATCGACGAACCGTCCGGAGTGTAGAATCCCAGTCCGACAGCCAGCCGGTCGGTGGGTTTGTAGTTGAAGTAGACGTGCAGCGGAGTCGAGAGTTTGTTGTCCGACGTTTCGGCCGGACCGATCTGATAGTTATTGTCCTTTGTCGGGAGCGAACGGTAGGTGACGTCGGAGAGGATGCCCGTGAATCCGGCCGAGATGTTGAAACGGCTCTTCTGGAAGGCCGTGGCGGCGGGGTTGAAGTAGATGGATTCCGAGTTCAGTTTCATGGCCGTACCCACGTGTCCCATACCGGTCTGTCGGGCCGACATGTTGTTGACCTGGTAACCTTCGGCGCGGGCGCCCGCAACGATGGCCATGCAGGCCAGAGCAAGGAGAATTTTCTTCATGACGTTTTGGTTTGGTTCATACTCGGCGTGTCGTCGCGACACGCAAAATCGGGGGCAAATGTAGGAAATCTATCCGCGCGGGCCAAACTTTGTGGTCGGAAATTCGGATAAATTGGACTATATGGTAGAAGTTTGGACGAATTGGCCGGTCGGATTGGTTGCTGGGGAGGCGGGGCGGGTGTACGGGTGTCGGAGCGGTCGTGGGGGAGACGGTTGCTATTTTCCCCCCCCCCAAAAAAAAAGGAATCGACCTCCCGAAAGAGGTCGATTCCTTTCATTCCATTCGGACTCCGTTTGCCGTTTAAGGCCGGATCCTTCACTCCGTTCAGTCGGGGAGTCCTCTGCCGGACGCTCTATTGCTGCTCCTGCTGCCGGCTGTTGTAGGCATCGAGGGCTTTGCTCAGGATGAAGAGCGCGCGCTCGAGATCCTCCTTTTTCAATACGTAGGCGATGCGGACCTCGTTGCGGCCGCATCCGGGATCGGAATAGAATCCCGAGGCCGGGGCCATCATCACCGTCTCGCCCTCGTAATCGAAGTGCTCGAGACACCAGGCGCAGAACTTGTCGCTGTCGTCCACCGGAAGGCGGGCTACCGTATAGAAGGCCCCCATCGGGATGGGCGAATAGACGCCCGGAATACGGTTCAGACCGTCGATCAGACACTTCCGCCGTTCGATATACTCCTCGTAGACCTCGGTGCTGTACGACCGCGGGGCGTCGATCGAGGCCTCGGCAATGATCTGTCCGATGAGCGGTGGCGAGAGGCGCGCCTGGCAGAACTTCATCACCGCATTACGCAGTTCGCGGTTTTTGGTGATCAGCGCGCCGATGCGGATGCCGCACTCCGAGTAGCGTTTCGACACCGAGTCAATCAGCACGACGTTCTGTTCGATCCCCTCGAGGTGGCAGGCCGAGATGTAAGGCGACCCCGTATAGATGAATTCGCGGTAGACCTCGTCCGAGAAGAGGAACAGGTCATACTTTTTGACGATGTCACGGATGCGGTTCATCTCACGGCGTGTATAGAGGTACCCCGTGGGGTTGTTCGGGTTGCAGATCAGGATGCCACGCGTGCGTGAGTTGATCAGCTTCTCGAACTCCTCGATCGGCGGCAGCGCAAATCCGGTCTCGATCGACGAGACGACGGGGCGGATCACCGCACCGGCCGAAATGGCGAAGGCCATGTAGTTGGCGTAGGCCGGTTCGGGGACGATGATCTCGTCGCCCGGATTGAGGCACGACATGAAGGCGAACAGAACGGCTTCGGAGCCTCCCGTTGTGACGATGATTTCGTCGGGCGAGAGTTTGATCTGGTACTGGTCGTAATAGGTGACCAGTTTTTCGCGCAGCGAACGGTAGCCGTCGCTGGGGCTGTATTCGAGGACTCGGCGGTCGATGTGCTTCAGGGCATCGAGACCGATCTGCGGGGTGGGCAGGTCGGGTTGTCCGATGTTCAGGTGATAGATCTTGATACCCCGGGCGCGGGCGGCGTCGGCCAGCGGCACGAGTTTGCGTATCGGGGAGGCCGGCATCTCGACGGCCCGATGTGAAATTTGCGGCATGTCTCTTAAAAGGTGTCACTTGAGGGGGCGGGTCATTCGATCTCCACGGCCGGCCGGAAGCGGATAACCTTGCGTGCCGGGATTTTGACGGCGGCACCCGTGCGGGGGTTGCGGCCCACACGTTCGGCCTTCTGCTGGATGCTGAAACTTCCCAGACCGGTCAGCGTCAGCCGTTCTCCCTCGCGGAGCGCTTGCACCGTGACACGGATCATGGCGTCGATTGCCTTTCGGGCCTCGACCTTCGTGAGGTTTGCGTCGAGGGCAACAGCCTCGACAAGCTGGGCTTTGTTCATGGCCTGAGACGTGAAGAGATTAATCTAACCTGTTGACAAAGATAGGTATTTTTTGCAGAAAGTGAAAAACTTCGTTGGAATTTTGAGCAATGACCGGATTGTGGCGGAGAAATTCGCCGCTTAGATTTGGCAGAATGGAAAATCGGTGCTACTTTTGTCGCTGGAAAGTTGGCGGAGTGGTCGATCGCGGCGGTCTTGAAAACCGTTGAACCGCAAGGTTCCGGGGGTTCGAATCCCTCACTTTCCGCTGAGATAATACCGAAAATAAAAGCAAGTCCCTGTAAATAATGAATTTACGGGGATTTTTATTTTGGTTGAAAATGCAGAAAAGGCAACGAGAAGCGGGTTACCTGTGGCCTGTTCGGTGTACTTATGGAAAGGACAACATTCAGCCTGTTGTTTTACATTCGGCGGGACAAGACCAACAAAAAAGGTGAAGCTCCCGTATTTATGCGTCTGATAATCAACGGAGAACGCGCTGACGCCTCGATCAAACGCTTCATCGAGCCGCACGCCTGGAACTCGGCAAAAGGAAAAGCCAATGAAAAAAGCCGCGGCGGAAAGGATTTGAACCTGTCATTCTGAACCGCTATCTGGGCAAGGAGCAGTCGGACCGTCACACGCTGATGGAGGTCTTCCGCGCCCACAACGAAAAGTGCAGGGCGCTGTCAGGCATCAGCCTCGCCCCGGGAACGGTGATTCGCTACGAAACTTCGCTGCGGCTGACCGAGGAGTTCCTGCAAAAGAACTATCAGAAAGAGGATTGCTATCTGGATGAGGTCACGAATCAGTTTATCGAAGACTTCGAGTTTTTTCTCAAGACCGTCCGGCGGCGCTGTCCGCTACAACGAAGAGAAGGTCAACCGCGGGCAGGCCGAGGTGCTCTTCTGGAATCGGATGCTCGATCCGTTCGATACCGCAGGCCGCATGAGCCACGAGCGGTGCATGGCCAGCTTTGACCCTTTTTGCTGGCCAATTCCCATGAACAACAGTTCCATGCCGAAACGATGAGTATGAACGTCTCGCCGAATACCTTTAAACAAGCATAATTTTCCTCAAGAGAGTCACATTGGCCGAGACAGTTCATCCATCCGTTGGACGCGGTTCTGGAATGGGCAGATGCGCAGGCCTATGAGGAACAACAGCGACAGATTCGTTGGTGCAGACGTCGTACGCGCAATTAGACACCTATTTCACAGAATGAATTTCGACTGTTTTATGGTTGACTGAGCAGCGGATCGGTGCAATATTCTCCAATTCGTCGAGCAGCTCCCGCAGCGGAAGATTGGGGGTCTGAAGGCTGAAGGTAAAGTCGTAGACCTCCGGATCGGTCACATCGAACTGCACGTCGTACCACCGTTCCAGCTCCCGAACGACCTCCCGCATCGGCGTGTCGCGGAAGCAGATCGTATTCCGGCTCCAGAGGATCGTCTGGTCGGCATTGCTCAGCGACTCGATCGAGCTGGTTCCCATCTGCTTGTTGTAGACCAGCCGCTGGGAGGGCTCCAGCCGGTAGGACGAGGCTCCCCGGGCGAACTCCACGCTGCCCCGGATCAGCACTACCGAGATGGTCGGGTCCGACCGATAGGCCTTGACGTCGAACTCCGTTCCCAGCACCCGGACGGAGGCATTGTCCGAGGTCTCGACGACAAACGGACGCTGGGGGTTGTGTGCCACCTCAAAGTAGGCTTCGCCGTCCAGTTGCACGCGGCGTTCCGAGAGCCCGAACCGTTCGGGATAGGAGATCGTCGAGCCGGCATTGAGGAAAATCCGTGTTCCGTCCTGGAAGATCACCTCCTTGCGCTCGCCGACGGCTGCGGCGACCGTCTGCTGTTCGTCGGCCGAGAAGAGCGCCCCGCCCAGTCGGCTGTTCAGATTGGCCCACAGCCCCAGAATCAGGGCGCACGGAATCAGAATGGCCGCCACGCGAAGGAGCAGTCGGCGCCGCCGGGCACGGGTGAGGATGTGTTCGATGCGTTGCAGCAGCTCCTCGCCGGGGATATCGGACAGCGGAGCCATGGCGCCGGACTCCAGCTGTCGGGCGTCGTTGTCGAACTCCGCCGCGAGCCAACTCTGCCCCTCGTCGGTGGCAAACCAGGCGGCCACTTCGGCCGCCTCGTCGGGCGTCGCCTTTTCGTTCAGGACGCGGCGCAGCGTTATCTCATCGGGTCGTTTCATCGGAACAGAATTAACAGGGTAATCATCAGTTTGGCGGCTCCGGCCAGGAGCTCCTTCAATCGTTTCAGACATTCGCGGTAGTGGGTGTTCACCGTGTGGATCGAGAGGTTCAGACGGGCGGCAATCTCCTGATTGGAGTATCCCTCGCGTCGCAGCGTGGCCACGGCCCGCTGTTGGGGTGGCAGTGTTGCGATGGCCCGTTCGAGCAGTTCGTTGTGGTAGTTGCGTTCGGCCCAGGTGTAGAGCTCATCGTCGTACGGGAGCTGTTTCTGCACGATGCGGTAGTTGTGCTGCAGGGCGCTGACGTTGTTGCGGATCTGGTTCAATACCTGGTGCTTCAGCATACCGTACAGATACCCCTGCAGATTGCGGGTGATGAAGAGTGCCTCGCGTGCGGTCCACAACTTGACGAAGAGCTGCTGCAGGGCATCGTCGGCGTCGGCGCGGTTTTTCAGATAGCGCAATGCCAGCGTATAGAGCCGTGCGTGATAACGCCGGTAGATGGCTTCGAATGCCGCGCGATCCCCCGTCCGGAGACGGCCGAGCAGCTCCAGATCCTCCTGCGTATCTTCCATCCATGAAGCCATGTTCATCCTTGAATGCCATACAAAGATAGGGATTCGTTTCATAACGAAGACACCTGACGAGTGGCAAAATAGGTAGTCCGGCGATTTTTTTTGCAAAAAAAATTCCCGGCACTCACACTTTTCGGTCGGGTTGTGTGTCCTACGAATGAACCGACCAAACTACGACCACTATGATTTGACCATTCCCTCCTTTTTGAAGAGGCGGCACATCGGATCTTCAAGCCGATGTCACCCGTCCGTCATTGCCGCCGTGCATCTTTGCGGCGAAGAATGATATGATGTAAACAATTCTTCCTATTTTTAATCACCAATCAATCAGAGATGAAACCTTTTAGACTCCTATTGGCGGCAGTTCTTCTGGTGGCGTCCGTGACCGCGGTCTCGGCGCAGCAGGTGACTGTCAGGCTCCGGCAGGTAAAGCTGGTGCAGGTGCTGGACGAGATTTCGCGGCAGACCGGCTATGCGTTCTACCACTCGCGTCCGACGGTTGATCCCGACCGGATCGTGTCGCTTGACGTGACGGACACGAAGCTCGAAACGGCGCTGGACCGCCTCTTTGCCGGCACCCGGATCGGCTATGAGATCCGCAATCAGAAAATCTATCTGGTCGCCAAAAACGACCCGCAAAACGAAGCCACCCGGCAGCAGCCCCGGCCGGTCAAGGGCCAGGTGAAGGATGCAGCCGGCGAGCCGGTTATCGGTGCTACAGTTGTGGTGAAGGGTACGACCAAAGGTGCCAGTACGGGTATCGACGGCGGCTTTACGCTGGACGTGACGCCGGACGACGTGCTGGTCGTATCGTACATCGGCTACGACACGCAGGAGATTCCCGTCGGCAGCCGTACGTCGTTCGATATCCAGCTCCGGGAGGAGGCCACGACGCTGGACGACGTAGTGGTGATCGGTTACGGTGCCGTGAAGAAGCGCGACGTCTCGACGGCCATCTCGTCGATCAAGGCCGAGGATATCGCCAACCGTCCGATCACCGACTTCCGGCAGTCGATGGCCGGCAAGATGCCCGGTGTGCAGGTGATGCAGACGGGCGGCGATCCCGAAGGCAACGTGATGGTGCGCGTGCGCGGTATCAGCTCGGCCACGGCCGGCAACGACCCGTTGTATATCGTCGACGGCGTGCCGATGGAGAACGGCCTCTCGAACCTCAATACGAACGACATCGAGTCGATGGAGGTGCTGAAGGACGCCTCGTCGGCCGCGATTTACGGTTCGCGCGGTTCGAACGGCGTGATCCTCATCACGACCAAGAAGGGGAAATCGGAGACCATCCAGGTGACCTACGACGGCTACTACGGCATCGAGCAGGTTTCGAAAAAGATCGACCTGATGAATGCCTACCAGTATGCCCAGGTCTCGAAGGAGGCGCACGATGCGGCCTATCTCGATCAGTATCCTGGCGGTACGGCTCCGAACGGAGATCGCCCCGAATCGTATATGAATTACCCCGTGGAACTGGTTCCCTATCTGAACGGAGAACCGGGCCTGACCGATACCGACTGGCAGGATGCCATCTTCCGCACGGCCTCGACCACGAGCCACAACATTGCCATTTCGGGCAAAGGCAAGCACGTCAATTATTTCATTTCGGGGAACTATTACTACAAGGAGGGCGTCATCATCAACTCCGACTTCGAGCGCTACTCCTTCCGCATGAACCTCGACGGCAAGTACAAGAATTTCAAGTACGGCGTGAATTTCTCGCCCTCCTATTCGAAGTCGAACAAGGTAAATGCCTCGGGGGATTACAACAGCGGAGGCATCGTGCAGTCGGCTCTGACATCGTGCCCGATCTGGCCCATCTATAATGAGGATGGTACGTTTAACTTCCAGGGTAACGGTTATTGGCGTATTGGTACAGACTACCAGCACAACGAGATCCTGAACCCCGTGGCGCTGGCTACGCTGCAGTCGGAGGTGATCGACCGCATGTCGATGACCGGCCGTGCCTTCCTCGGGTATGACATCTGCAAGGGGCTTTCGTTCCAGACCTCGTTCGGCGGTTCGTTCTACGGAGCGATCGACAACAAGTACCGCTCGTCGGAACTTCCCCTGCGCGGAAAGGCCTATTACGATGCTCCGTCCAATCCGGAGGGCTACTCCTCGGCGGGCTTCTACTTCAACTGGCTCATCGAGAACCAGTTGACCTACGACCGCACGTTCGGAGACCACTCGTTGAACGTTATCCTCGTGCAGTCGGCCCAGAAGGAGACCTACAAGACGCTGAATGTCACGGCGACAGACTATCCCAACGATCAGAACCAGACGATCGGCGGCGGAACGGTGAGCGATGGCGATTCGAAGACCGAACAGTGGTCGCTGGCTTCGTATCTGGCCCGCGTGCAGTATAACTACAAGGGCAAGTACATGCTTTCGGCGGCCATCCGTGCCGACGGTTCGTCGCGTTTTGGCAAGAACAATCGCTGGGGTTACTTTCCCTCGGCGTCGGCCGCCTGGCGTATCTCGGGAGAGCCCTTCTTTCAGAATGCCGAGGCACTGTCGTGGATCAGCGATCTGAAGATCCGCGCCAGCTACGGCCAGACCGGTAACTTCCAGATCGGCAACTACCGCCATCTGGCTACCATGAGCGGCGACGACTATATCCTCGGTACGGGCAGCGGCTCGCTCGTAAGCGGTTACAAACCCTCGGACGTGGAGAATCCCGATCTGACGTGGGAGAAGACCTCGATGTTCAACGTCGGTGCCGATCTGAGCCTCCTGGGCGGCTATTTCAACCTGACGGCCGAATACTACTATGCCAATACGACCGACATGCTGCTCGAGGTGCCGATTCCGCACCTGACGGGTTACAGCACGACGCTGATGAACATCGGCAAGGTGAACAACCGCGGATGGGAACTCTCGGCCACCTCGCAGCACTCCTATGCCAACGGAATCAGTTATTCGCTCAATGTCAACTGGGCGAAGAATACCAACGAGGTGAAGGCGCTCGGAGCCAACGACACGCCGATCATCCAGTCGGGCAGCGTCGACCACGCCTACTACATCACGAAAGTGGGCGAGCCGATCGGTTCGTACTACCTGCTCGTTCAGGACGGCATCTTCCGCAACGAGGAGGATTTGAAGGCTTATCCGCACGTTTCGACCGCGCAGCCGGGGGACTTCCGCTTCGTGGATGTCGACGGTGACGGGGAGATCGACCTCGAGAAGGACCGCACGATCGTCGGCAACTACATGCCGGACTTCACCTACGGATTCGGCGGGTCGTTCGGTTACCGGGGGCTCGACTTTTCGGTGGCGTTCCAGGGCGTTCACGGCAACGAGATCCTGAACCTGAACCGTCGCTACCTGGACAATATGGAGGGTAACACGAACGGCACGACCGTCGCCTTCAACCGCTGGAAGAGCCCCACGGAGATCGGTGACGGCAATACGAACCGTGCCAACCGCAAGCAGACGGGCAACAATACCCGCACGTCGACCTGGCACGTCGAGGACGGCAGCTACCTGCGTCTGCAGAACATCGCCCTGGGCTACACGCTTCCGGCGAAGTGGACCAGGAAGTTCTATGTCGAGAAGCTGCGCATCTACGTCTCGGCGCAGAACCTCGTGACGTGGACCGATTATTCGGGCTACAACCCCGAGGTAAGCAACCGCACCAGTGCTCTGACACCCGGCGAGGACTATGGTACCTATCCTTTGGCCAAGACCTACATGGTCGGACTGAATGTCACATTCTAAAACGAACGAACGATGAAAAAGATACAGATTCTGTTTTCTGCGGCGGCTCTGCTTGGTCTGGGGGCGTGCGGAGAGGCCTTTTTCGACCTCACGCCCAACTATGAGGTGGCCGTCGACAATGTCTTCAAGACGGCGAATGATTTCGATATTGCGGTCAAGGGCTGTTATGCCAAGCTGCAGGGGCAGGTAAGCTACTATACCGAACTCTGTGAGTACCGCAGCGACAACCTCTATCTGGACGCTCCGACGGCCGGCACACAGGACCGTTACGATTTGGATCAGTTCAGCGAGACTCCCTCGAACGGTATTCTGGAGGATGCCTGGGCCAACTTCAACAACGGCGTTTACCGTTGCAACATGGTGCTGGACCGCATCGACGGAGCCGATTTTGACGAGACACTCAAGGCGCAGTACAAGGCCGAGGCGCTCTTCATCCGTGCCTACACCTACTTCAACATGTACCGTCTTTGGGGCGGCGTTCCCACTACCCGTACGGTTGTTTCGGTCAGTGAGGCACTGAAGATCGGCCGCAGCTCGGAGGAGCAGATGTATGAGTTCATTGCCGGTGATCTGAAACAGATTGTCGACAACGAGATGCTCCCGGCATCGTACGGAGCCGACGACACGGGACGCGCCACGATCGGTGCCGCCCGGACGCTGCTGGCCAAGGTCTATCTGACGTTCGGACACCCACAGGAAGCAGCCGACGTGCTGGAGGATGTCATCGGACGCTACACGCTGCTCGATGACGTGGCCGATGTCTTCTCCGTTGCGAACAAGATGAACGACGAGGTGATCTTCGCCGTACGGTTCAACAAGGAGGTGGTCGGCGAGGGGCACGGAGCCTGGTTCTCGATCTCGAACCTGACGGACAACTCGGGTCAGAGTCCCGTGCTGAAGGCGCTCTACGACGAGCAGGATGCCCGCAAGCCGCTGCTCGAATATGTGCAGGTCGAGGGGGTGAAACTCTGTCTGATGCGCAAGTTCTACGATACGCCCGACGCCACGACCACGCAGTATGGCAACGACCAGATTCTGCTGCGCTATGCCGACGCCCTGCTGATGTACGCCGAAGCGCTCAACGAGGTGGGATATGACGGCAGCCCCGATTCGCCGGCGCTCAAGGCGCTCAACGACGTCCACACCCGGGCCGGGCTCGATCCGCTGAATATCACCGATCTGCCCGATCAGGATGCGTTCCGTCGCGCCGTCTGTCTCGAGCGGCAAAAAGAGTTCCCCTACGAAGGGCAGCGGTGGTTCGATCTGGTGCGCATGGGGTATGCCGCCGAGGCCGTGGCCAAGGAGGGACATGCCATTCAGAGTTATCAGCTGCTTTATCCGATTCCGAATACCGAGCTGGAGCGGATCAACAACACGCAGCTGCTGTGGCAGAATCCCGGTTATTAATCTCAAATCCGCAAAACAACCATGAAAAAATATCTTTTCGGATTGCTGGCAGCCGTTGCCGTGCTGGGTACGGGCTGCAGCGATGACAATTTGCCGGAGGCCTCCTTCTCGCTTTTCCAGGTCGAGACGGTAAAGGCAACGGCCGGCGACGGTGAGGCGACGATTGAATGGACCCCGCAGGAGGGGAAGCCCGCCCCCGTGGAGTATTACGTCAGTTGGACGGCCGACGACTCGGAGGTGGCGGGTGGTGCCGAGAGCGTTTCGCCCGACACCCGTCGGTTGACCGTCAAGGGGCTGGTAAACGATTGCGCCTATACTTTTTCGGTGCAGTCGCGTTACGCCGGCGGGCTGGCCATGAAGGTGTCGGCCGTCTGCACCCCCAAGTCGACCCGCATGCCGGCCTCGAATTTCAAGGCCATGGCCGGAGACAAGCGGGCCTTTCTTTCGTGGACGGCTCCCGATACGCAGCTGGAATATTCGTATCGGATCGATGTGTCGGCCGGTGGCGAGCCGGTGAAAAGCGTGGAGGCTGCTTCGTCGGAGACCTCGAAACTGATCGAAGGGCTGACCAACGGCACGGCCTATACCTTCACGCTGACGTGCGTCTACGCCCACGGCGATTCGGAATCGGTCGAGGCCTCGGCTACGCCGGGTGAAATCGACCCGATTACGGTTACTTCGACGACGCTGCGGCGCTTCGAGCTCTGCACCTTTGAATACAATCCGGCCTACTTTGTGCAGGGTGAGATTGTTTCGGTGCATTGGGAGTTCGGCGACGGAAACACCTCGGATGAGACCATTGCTTCGTATTGCTATCCCGAGCCGGGCAACTATACGGTTCGTCTGACCGTCACCTACAAAGGCGGAGCGACCGAGCAGGCCGAGATTCGCATCACGGTTGAGGGCTATGCCTGGAGTTCGGTCAGCGGAACGGGTTATCAGAAGTCCTCGAACATTGTCTTCGCTCCTGACGGACAAACCCTCTACACGCTTTCGCAGACCGACAAGAAGCTCTTTGCCGTCAATGCCATCACGGGGCAGATTCGTTGGGAATATGCGACGTCGGCCGCAACTTACGGCTCGGGACCTGCTGTTGGTGCGGATGGTACGGTCTATTTCGGAACGGAGGACAGCGACGGTTCGTTCTATGCCGTTTCGGCGTCTGGGGCATTGAAGTGGAAGAAGACGCTCGGCGCCGCTGTCAAAGCCAGTCCGGCCGTTACCTCGGACGGTGTGGTCTATGCCTTGGCCAACGGAGGCTTGCTCTTTGCGCTGGATGCCGCATCAGGGGCTGAGAAATGGTCGGCCGTGCAGAGTGGTGATGCCGGCGGTGTGGCTGTTGACCGGGACGGTACGGTCTATTTCGGCACATCGAAGGGCATTTGGGCCTATTCGGAGAGTGGTTCGCTCAAATGGACCTGTGATACGGCTCATGCCGTGACTGAACGAGGCGGTTCGCTGGCCATCGGAGGTCAGATTCTTTACGCAACGCTCAAGTCCAAGGGAGGTTGTGCCGCCATTGACACGGCAACGGGCCGGACGCTGTGGAAATTCGCTTCGCAGGCTGGTGACAGCTACCACCCGGTGGTTGATGGTGACGGTACGGTCTACTTCTGCGAGAAGAGCGGATATCTGTATGCCGTTGACAGGAACGGCTCCGAGAAATGGATCGACCAGACCGACAAGAATTACATCTATTCGGGATTTGCCCTTGGAGCCGATGGCAGGGCCTATATTTCACAGTATGCGTCGCCGTTCAACCTGCTCTCCTTCGATGCTTCGGGTGCCCGAAACGTGGTGATGACGATCGGTGCCCAGACGATGAGCCCCGTCAGCATTGGCCCCGATAACAGACTCTACTATGGCCTTAATGGCTCGGTGGCTGCATATGAGATCGGTTGCAGCCTTGCTACGGAGGGCTGGCCGATGCGTGGATGCAATACCCAGGGTACCAATTCGTTGAAGTGATGAGACGCTTGATCCTTTTCATCTCCCTTCAGCTTTCGGCGGCAGTTCCGGCCTCGGCTCAACGTTCCGAGGTCGGGACCTCCACCGCCTTGTGGGGCTCCATCCCCACGGTTGAGGAGTTGCGCCAGGCCCTGACCGACGGTATCCAGTGGGTTGAAGTTGCCGTTAACCAATGTTACCGGGGTGTCCCCAATGAGGAAAAGTTCCCGCGGATGCGGCAGATGAAGGAACGCCTCGACAGTGCCGGCATGCGGGTCTGGTCGGTGCATTTGCCCTTTTCGCGGACGCTCGACATCTCGGTTCCCGACGATTCGCTGCGTGCGAAAAATGTGGCGGTTCAGGCGAAGATGATCCGTTGGAGTTGCGAACTCTATGCGCCGCAGCGACTGGTGCTGCACCCCAGCTCGGAGCCGATTGCCGACAGCCTGCGTGAACAGCGGCTCGAAAATGCCATTGCGTCGATTCGCACGTTGAAGAGGGTTGCCGACGAGTGCGGCGTGGAACTCTGCATCGAGAACCTGCCCCGCACCTGTCTGGGCAATACGCCCGAGGAGCTGGTGCGTATCGTTGACGCGGTGCCGGATGTCGGGATCTGCTTCGACACGAACCACTACACGCAGGGGACGATTCCGCACTTCATCGAGGTGGCCGGCCGTCGGATCCGGACCGTGCATATCTCCGACTACGACTTTGTGAACGAGTGCCACTGGCTCCCTTACGAGGGCCAAATCGACTGGGCTGCTTTCCGTCGGGATCTCCACGAAAAGGCGGGCTACGACGGTGTGCTGATGTACGAGGTGAAGAAGTTTCGTCGTGACGGCAGCCGCACGACGCCCCAAGCCGTTGCGGAGAGTTTCCACCGCATGAATAATGATTTCCAACAAATGAATATAAACCGATAAATCCATGAAACATACTTTCAAGATGCTTTGTGCTGCAGCTCTGTTGACCGGATTTGCAGCCTGCTCGAACGATGATCCCGACTGGACGGTTCCGCAGCAGGAGCCCAGCCGGGCCCCTGAAACGATGGAGACGCTGTGGCGGACTTCGCCGCTCGATGCTGATCTCACGACCCGCCGCGAACTCTTCGCGACGATCCAGGGCTACGCCGATGCCTGTTCGGGAGCCACCTTCTCGAGCTTTCTCAATGGCGCGGATTGGCTCGCTTCGTCGCTCGTCAAGTACGAAGATATTCTGGCGTGCTACAATGCAGCTTTCGACCGGGTGCTGAACGGTCTGCGCGAAGAGAAGCCGGCTGCAGGAGAGGTCCATATCTGGATGCTCTATAACATGGGCTATGTCATCCAGACGCCGTCGGGTTGCTTCGGTGTAGATATTTATCACCGCCGGGCTGCCGAGCTGGCTCCGTACCTCGATTTTTATGCCTCGACACACGTTCATCAGGACCACAAGAGCCTGCCGCTGATCGAGGCGATGCTTGAAGCCGGGAAACCTGTCGTGACAAACTACCTCGAAGAACCGGGATACGCATATACCTCGACAACGGCGGCCGACTATACGATTGGCAGCTTTGTGCTCCACACCTTCATTACGAATCACAACAACGGCTCGACGAATGTCCCCGTGACGGTCTTTCAGATCGACTGCGGCGAGGATACCGGCCATTTCGTGCTGCTGCACTCCGGCGACTCGAATTTCACGGCCGATCAGTTTGATGTGACTCTGCCCGTTGACGTTTACATCCCGCGCTATGCCCCCAACGAGTTGACCGAGAACAACGTCATCGGCAAACTTTTCACGCCGAAGTACGTTCTGCTGTCGCATATCCTGGAGCTTTCGCATACGGATCCCGACTCCTCGCGCTGGACCCTTGAACAGGGACTTGCACGAGCCGCGCAGCTTGACTGCGAAGAGACTCATATGCCGTTCTGGGGTGAGAAAATGGTTTGGAAAAACGGTAAACTCAACTGATATGAAGCGGGTGTTTGCCTGCCTGCTGGCACTTGTCGTGCTGGCAGGCTGCTCCGGAGAGGCCCCTCAGAGCGCCGCTCCGGAGAACCGGGCCGAAGGGCTCCGGGTACGTCTTCTTGCGGGCGATACGACCGCGGTTTTCGTCGTGGCGCACCGTGGCGACTGGCGCTATGCTCCGGAAAACTCCATCGCAGCCATCGAACACTCGATAGCCGTGGGTGTCGATGTGGTGGAGCTGGATCTTCAACTGACGCGCGACAGCGTGCTGATTGTCATGCACGACGCCACGCTGAACCGCACGACGACCGGAAAGGGGCGCGTTGCCGACTGGACGCTGGATTCGATCCGCACACTGAAACTCAAGAACGGCTGCGGCATCCGGACCAAACACACGGTTCCGACACTCGAAGAGGCGTTGCTGGCCGCCAAGGGACGTGTGCTGGTGAATCTCGACAAGGCCGACCGCTATTTCGACCTGGTGGTGCCGGTGCTGGAGCGGACCGGAACGACGCGGCAGATCGTCATGAAGGGCTCGAAACCGGCCGATGAGGTGCTTGCCCTGTATGGACAATACCTCGACGAGGTGATCTACATGCCGATTGTGAACCTTGACAGCGAGAATGCCGCGGAACTGATGCAGGATTATATCTCCGATCTGAAGCCCGCAGCCTATGAACTGCTCTATGCGCAGGCCGAGGATACGGCCATGCCGCTGCGGATGCGCGACACGCTGCGCGGACAAGCTCTGATTTGGTACAACACGTTGTGGGACACTGTTTGCGGCGGTCATGACGACGATCTGTCGCTCGAGGATCCCGATGCCGCGTTCGGCTATCTGATCGACACGCTCGGGGCCCGGATCATCCAGACCGACCGCGCCGAACACCTGCTCAGCTACCTCCGCCAGCGCGGGTTGCACGAATAATCCCGAGAAGGCCATGAATCTGCTGCGATTTTTTGCACCCTCGCCGACGTCGGAACCCTTGACCGACCCCGAGGCGATCCGCAGCCGCTATACGCGGTTGCGGTGGTCGGTCTTCCTCTCCGCCACGCTCGGGTACGGACTCTACTACGTCTGCCGTCTGAGTCTGAATGTCATCAAGAAGCCGATCGTCGATGCCGGGGTCCTCTCCGAGACGGAACTGGGCATCATCGGCTCGGGGTTGTTCATCACCTATGCCGTCGGCAAACTGACGAACGGCTTTCTGGCCGACCGCAGCAACATCCGCCGCTTCCTGGCGGCCGGACTGCTCATCACGGCGCTGATCAACCTCGTGCTGGGTTTCACGACCACCTTCGCGGTCTTTCTCGTACTGTGGGCCGTGAACGGCTGGGCGCAGTCGATGGGTGCGGCGCCGTGTGTCGTGGCCTTGTCCCGTTGGTTCGGAAACAAGGAACGAGGAACCTTCTACGGGCTGTGGTCCTCGAGCCACAACATCGGCGAGGCGATCACCTTCATCGTGACGGCCGTGATCGTCGCCTCGCTGGGCTGGCAGTGGGGATTCCGCGGCGCCGGTGTATTGGGACTTCTGGGATTCCTGATCGTCGTCCTCTTCATGCGCGACACGCCCCAAAGCAACGGTCTGCCGCCCGTGGCGGTCTACAAGGGGGACCAACCCCGGGAGGAGGCCGCAGCGGACGACGACAAATCGGTCGGCGAGTATCAGAAGGAGGTACTGCGCAACCCGGCGATCTGGATGCTGGCGCTGGCCAGTGCCTTCATGTATATCTCGCGCTATGCGGTGAACAGTTGGGGTATCTTCTTCCTTGAGGCCGACAAGGGCTACACGAATCTCGAAGCCAGTTCGGTGATCTCGATCAGCTCGGTCTGCGGAATCGTCGGAACCGTCGCTTCGGGGTGGGTTTCGGACCGTTTCTTCGGCGGGCGGCGCAATCTCCCGGCGTTGATCTTCGGGTTGATGAATATCCTCGGGCTGTCGCTCTTCCTGTTGGGGCCGCGCGACTGCTTCTGGCTCGACGCCGCGAGCATGGTGATCTTCGGCCTGGCCATCGGAGCGTTGATCTGCTTCCTGGGCGGACTGATGGCCGTCGACATCGCCTCGAAGAAGGCCTCCGGTGCGGCGCTCGGAGTCGTCGGAATCGCCAGTTACGTGGGTGCCGCCGTGCAGGACTTGTTGAGCGGCATCCTGATTCAACAGGGCAAGAGCGGGGGAGTGGCCGATGTAGCGGCATACGACTTCTCGGTCGTGACGTGGTTCTGGATCGGGGCCGCCATCCTCTCGGTGGTCTGCACGCTGGCCGTCTGGAAGGCCCGAGCCAAATAAGTCCGTCCGATTGGATTGCGAAATTACAAACGGGCGGGAAGCGGTTTCCCGCCCGTTCGCATAAAACGGAAAGCGTATGAAAATTCTTTGCTCACTTGCTGCTCTTTTTCGTGTGGCTGTCATGCGGCCTGCTTTGGCTCAGAAAAATTCCGGCCGGGGCCTCTGCCCGCCATCGCCGCTCGCGATGGGGGTTCTCACAAATCGGTGGTTGCGGGGTCGTCGGATTATTTTCCGCTGCCGGGCCAGATGCAAAGAATCCGTGACCGTTACAGGAAGCATCCTTACGCGCGGATGCACGACGTGTCACTCTATGACTCCTTGTAGACAGTCGGCGAACAGCCGACGGCCTTTTTGAAGTAGACTCCGAAGAAGGACTGGTTGGCGAAATTCAGCATATCGGATACTTGCTGGATCGTATATTGTCCGCTTTTCAATAGGGCTTTGGCCTCGAGAATCACATAATCGCGGATCCAATCTCCGGCATGGCGCCCGCTGACGGCATGAACCACCTGCGAGAGATATTTCGGGGTCAGACACAGCCGGTCGGCATAGAACTGCACGCTGCGCTGCGTGGCGTAGTGCTGCCGCAGCTCCTCGAGGAAACGGTCGAAGATCAGCTTTTTGCGCGAACTCTGTCGGGCTTCCTGTGCTTCGACCAGAGGTGCCATCAGCTGGCAGATCTCGCCGGAGAGCACCTGCAGATACCCTTTCAGAATCTCGTGCTTGAAACGGAAGTCGGGCTGCCGGAGTTTGTCGCGCAGAACACGGCAGATGGCCAGGATCTCGGCCGTTTGGGCGTCGGTGAGTTCGAGCGGTATCTGCCGTGCCAGAAACTTGCGCACGATAAGCGCTCCTTCGGCGTTTCCCTCCGGGATGACGTAATCGTTCGAGAGGGCCAGGAAGGCAATCCGGCAGTCGTCCGAAACCTCGAGGCATTGGCCGATGGCCCCCGGCGTGATGATCAGCAACGAGTTGCGGTGCAGTTCGTATTCGTTGAGGTTCAGCCTCACACGCATATTTCCACCCAGGCAGAGGAGCATCATGGCGAACTGAATCTTGAAAGGGTATGGTGACGTGAGAAAGGGGCGCATCGTCGGATCGTTGTTCAGATCGCGCTTCGGAGCCGAGTCGTCGAGGTCGCCGGCCAGAAAGACCTGGTCTTCGAAGATACAGTCGTGTTCGTCGAAGGGGATTATCGTCAGATTGAGCGCATTGAAGTTCCGGAATTCAGCCATGGTCATTTGCTTTTACGTCGGTAAATATACGGATTCAAACAATAAATTGCGGTCATTTCTCCTTTAAAAGTACGTTTTGCTATCCTTTCGAACAACAGGTCCACAATATGAGACAAAGCCCATCGCGGAAAAATCGGGAACTTTGTCGTCATGAAACTTCAAAAAAGGCAAGAACGATGAAGAAAGCAGACAGATGGTGGATCGCTCTGGCAGCGATTCTGTTGAGCGGCTGTTCGGGCGGACGACAGGAGACTCCCTTCGTGCGGAGTGTGTATGTGACGCATCCCGTGGCATTGGGCGGCGAAATGACGCGTACCTATTCGGGCATCGTACGTGCGGCCCACGAGGTGAGTCTGGGATTCAAGACCGCCGGGCAGATTGCGCGGATTCACGTTGTCGAGGGCGACTACGTGCACCGTGGGCAGCTGCTGGCCGAACTGGATGATGCCGACTACCGGCTGGCGGTTGAGGCGCTGCAGATCCAGTATGACCAGATGCGCGATGAGGTGGAGCGTACGCGTCAGCTCTTCGAGCAGCGGAGCGTCTCGGTCAACGATTTCGAGAAGGCCAGCGCCGGACTGCGGCAGTTGGGCATCCAGCTGCAGGCCAACCGCAACAAACTTGACTATACGAAACTCTACGCCCCGACCGACGGCTACGTTCAGACGGTGAACTTCTCGCCGGCAGAGATGGTCGATGCCGGAACAGCCCTTTTTACACTGCTCGACGTCTCACGCATGGAGGTTGAGGTCGACATTCCGGCCGTCGAATACCTCCGGCGTGACCGCTTCACCGGTTTTGCCTGCCGGGCGGCGGGGGTTGCCGACGAGATTCCGCTGCGACTTTCGGGGCTTCCGCCCAAGGCCGACGGCAATCAGCTCTACCATCTGATCCTCGCCTTTGCCGCGCAGCCCGACCGGCAGCTGACGGCCGGCATGAACGTCGAGGTGCGGATCACCGAGAGCGATACGACCCGCCGGCAGGGCTTTGCGCTTCCGTTCGGAACCGTCTTTCTGGAGGGCGGGACCCCCAGTGTGTGGGTTCTCGGGGCCGATTCGACCGTACGGCGCCGGGCCGTTGTGCTCGACAATACGGATGCTGAAGGGCGTGCCGTCGTCCGTGAGGGGCTTGATGGCCGTGAGACGATCGTGCGGGCCGGAGTTTCGGCCCTGAAGGAGGGCGAGAAGGTCCGTGTCGTGGCCGCGCCGAGTCGAACCAACGTAGGAGGGCTGTTGTGATGAAGATGAAGTTGACGGAGTTTTTCATGCGGCGGCCGGTGTTGTTCTGGTCGCTCATGGGGGCGATCCTCATTGCGGGGGTACTGTCGTTCCTCTACATGCCCAAACTGGAGGATCCGGCCGTGGCGGTCAAGCAGGCGATGGTCGTCATTCCCTATCCCGGAGCCAGTGCCCACGAGGTGGAGCTGAAGGCGGCCCAGCTGATGGAGGATGAGCTGCGGGCGCTGCCCAATGTCAAGAAGGTGACGAGCGAGTGCCGCAACGGTTCGGCCACGCTGACCGTCGAGTTCCAGATGACGGTGCTGAACCGCGATCTGGAGCAGCACTTCGATCTCCTGCGCCGCAAGGTGAGCGATGCGGCCCGGCGTCTGCCGCAGGGGTGCTACGATCCGGTGGTGATCGACGACATGATGGATGTCTACGGCATCTTCTACGCCCTGACGGCCGACGGGTACGACTATCCGGAGATGTACCGCTACGCCAAATTTCTGCGGCGCGAGCTGCTCGACGTGAAGGGGGTCAAGCGGATCAACATCGCGGGCAACCGCGACGAGGTAATCAACATCATCCTCTCGAAGGAGCAGATCGCCCGCAACGGTGTGATCCCGACACAGATCATGTCGGCGCTGCAGCAGGCCGGCAAGACGGTCAATGCCGGGCAGTACCGGAGCGGTGACGAACGCATCGCGCTCTATGTCGATTCGGCGGTCGACAACGTGGAGGAGATCCGCAACCTGGAGATCCGCACGATGGACGGCCGCCAGCTGCGTATCGGCGACGTGGCCCGCGTCGAACGGGGGTATGCCGAACCGCAGCGCAACGGATTTTTTGTGGACGGGCGTCCGGCGCTGGCTCTGTGCATCGCCATGGAGTCGTCGGCTATCGTGCCGGATGTGGGCCGGGCGGTCGATGCGCGGCTCGCGGAGGCGATGCAGCAGCTTCCGGCCGGATTTCATACCGAGAAGATCTTCTTCCAGCCGGACAAGGTCTCGCAGGCCATCTCGTCGTTCATGTGGAACCTGCTCGAATCGGTTGTGATCGTCATCCTGGTGCTGATCTTCACCATGGGCTTCCGCAGCGGACTGATCATCGGCTTCGGACTGGTGCTGACGGTGGCCGTCTCATTCCCGATCCTGCTGACGTGCGGCACGACGCTGCAGCGCATCTCGCTCGGGGCCTTCATTGTGGCCATGGGCATGCTGGTCGACAACGCCGTGGTGATCATGGACGGCATCCTGATCGACAGGAAACGGGGCCTCAGCCCGAAGATATACCTCTATCGCATCGGTCGCAATACGGCCCTGCCGCTGCTCGGCGCGACCGTCATCGCCGCCTCGACCTTCCTGGGCATCTACCTCTCGCCCGATTCGGCGGGTGAGTATGCCGGCGACCTCTTTCTGGTGCTGTGCGTGAGCCTGCTGGCCAGTTGGGTGCTGGCACTGGTACAGGTGCCCATCTGTGCCAAGTCGTGGCTCCCGGCCCGGGAGAAACTGCAGCCCGGAGCGCAGAAGCCGGTCGTGATGAACTCGCCGGTCCACCGCTTCGTGCGCCGCTCGATCGCCTTCCTGATCGGCTACAAGCGGGCGACGATCGTCGTGGCCTTCGCCGTGCTGGCCCTCTCCCTCTTCGGCATGACGCGTGTCAGGAACCTCTTCTTCTCCGACTTCGACTACAAGCAGTTCGTCGTCGAGTGCTTCTTCCCCTCGGCCACGGATGCCGGCCGGGTGCGCGACCGTCTGCTCGAAATGAGCGACAGCGTGCTGCTCCATGCGGGTGTCGAGCGGGTAGCCGTCAGCCAGGGCAGCGCCCCGGCTCACTACTGCCTGGTGCGCCCGATGACCTCGGGCGGCGACTGCTACGGCGAGCTGATCGTCGACTGCCCCGATTACAAAACCGTTCTTGAGGTGATTCCCTCGATCCGTCGACAGTTGCGCGAGGAGTTTCCCGAGGCCTACGTCCGCATCCGCAAGTACAACTTCTCGATCTCGACGTCGCACACCGTCGAAGTGGAGTTTGCCGGTCCCGATCCGGTCGTGCTGCGCGATCTGAGCGCACAGGCCGAGGCCGTCATGCGCCGCTGTCCCTACGTCGATGCCTATTCGGTGGAGAACAACTGGAAGCCGAAAGGCAAGGCGCTGGTGGCCGAGTTCAACCAGCAGGATGCCCTGCGGGCCGGGATCGGCCGCGGGGATGTGGCCAACGCCCTGCTGGCCGCCACGGACGGCATGCCGGTCGGCGTGCTGAACGACCAGGAGCGGATGGTGACGTTGAACCTCCAGGTGCGCAACAACGACGGCAGCCGCATCCGCAATCTCAACGAGATCCCCGTCTGGAGCATGATGAACCTGCGGCTGACGGGCGAGGACCTGCAGGGAGCGCTGGCCGGCGGTCAGGGGATGAGCGTGCTGCAGGACCGTATGTTCCGCGCCATGCCGCTCGGAAATGCCGTGCATGACATCCGCCTCGACTGGGACGAGGATGTGGTGTTGCGGATGAACGGCCGGCGGGTGATCGAGGCCGAGTGCGATCCCAATCCCGACAGCCGGGATGCGACGCCGGCCAAGGTCGTCGCCTCGATCCGTCCCGAAATCGAGGCCATCGCGCTGCCCGACGGCTATACGATGCGCTGGGTCGGCGAGGGCGAACTGCAGGGCGAAGCGATCGGCAACCTGATGAAGTACCTGCCGTTGACGATCTTTCTGATTCTGGCTATCCTGTTGCTGCTGTTCAACAGCTGGCGCAAGGTGCTGCTCATTCTGCTGTGCTTCCCGTTCGTTTTCTGCGGCATCACTCCGTCGCTGCTCCTGACGGGCCAGCCGCTGACCTTCATGGCCATCATCGGCATGATGGGGCTGATCGGCATGATGGTCAAGAATGCCATCGTGCTCGTCGACGAGATCAACCGCCTGCAGACCGAAGAGCACAGGCCGCCCTATACGGCCGTTATCGAGGCGACCGTCTCGCGCGTGCGTCCCGTGCTGATGGCCTCGCTCACTACGATCGTCGGGATGATCCCGCTGGTCGGCGATCCGATGTACGGGTCGATGGCCCTGACGATCATGGGCGGTCTGACCGTTGGTACGATCATCACGCTCATTCTGCTGCCGCTCTTCTACGCGGCCCTGTTCCGGATTCGCAAACCTCAAAACGCATAAATCATGAAGATCAAAAAGCTATATATGGCCATCGGCGTTCTCCTGCTGTCGGCGGCGGCCGTTCGGGCCCAGCAGGTGCTTCCGCTCACGCTGGACGAGTGCCGCGCGCGGGCCCTTGCCCACAGCGAGGAACTGCAGCAGGCCGGCAACCGCCTCGAGCAGGCGCGTCTCGACCGGCAGATTGCCTCGGCGGCTTCGCTTCCGAAGATCGAGGGGTCGGCCACGGGGGCCTATGTTGCCCCCGATATCGACATGATGGGGATGGAGTTGCGCATGCGCGGCACCTACATGGCCGGCCTGACCCTCACACAGCCGATCTACGCCGGCGGCAAGATTGCGGCGGCGCGCCGCATGGCCCGCATCGGCGAGGAGGCGGCCGGCGAGCAGCTGCGCATGACCCGCATGGAGGTGCTGGTCGAGGCCGACAACGCCTATTGGACGCTGGTGGCCGTCGAGGGGAAGGTGCACATGCTTGAGAGTTATGCAGCACAGATGGATACGCTCTACTCGCAGACGGCGGCGGCCGTCAAGGCGGGTATGGCCATCGAGAACGACCGGCTGCGCGTAGAGTCCAAACGCAGTGAGATCCGTTATCAGTTGCAGAAGGCCTGCAACGGGGCCGATCTGTGTCGCATGTCGTTGTGCCGGGTGATCGGTGTGGGGAGCGACGTGCGGCCCGTACCGACCGACACCCTCTTCCGGGCGTCGGCGCCGGGCGAACTGTCGGCAACCCTCGAAACGCGCCCCGAGTTGCGGATGCTTGAGCAGCAGGTGGCCATCGGCGAGCAGCAGATCCGCGACGCCCGTTCGGCGATGCTCCCCACGGCGGGACTTTCGCTGGGGTATACCTATTATGGCAACATCAAACTCAACAGCATGGTCGATGCCGGAGGCGGAAACTACGTTCCCTATACGCAGGAGTTCCGCGATGGCCTGGGTCTGGCGATGCTGGCCGTGAAGGTTCCGATCTTCCACTGGGGCGAGGGGCGCAAAAAGGTGCGCAAGGCCCGTTTCGAACTGCAGAATGCGCAGCTCGAACTGCAGAAAAACACGCGTTTGATGACCCTCGAGGCCGAGCAGGCGATCCGCAACGTCGAGGACGGTTATCGGATGATTCAGACTGCTGAACTGGCGCTGCGCCAGGCCGAGGAGAATCTGCGCGTGATGCGCAACCGCTATGCGGCGCAGATGGCTCCGCTGACCGACCTGCTCGACGCCCAGTCGCAGTGGCAGCAGGCCGCCAGCAACCGGATCGAGGCCGAGACGCAGTACCAGATCTACCGGACGGAGTATCTGCGTGCAACCGGACGGCTGGAGTGATCTCCGCCGTGTTCGGGTAATCCCGTGCGGCAGATGTTTTCCGAATGGCCACTTCGTTCATGAATACATGTCGATGTGACCCTTGTTTTGTGCGAGATCGAAAAACGGGCCCGGCACGCCGCGAAATTCCCCGTTTCGTGGCGAATGAAAAAAAATTGTTATATTTGCCCGAATTTTTAATCCAAAATACAATGGCATACAACTTATTGAAAGGAAAGAAGGGTCTTATCTTCGGAGCCCTGAACGAGCAATCCATTGCCTGGAAAGTGGCGGAACGTGCCGTGGAAGAGGGTGCCGAGATTGTCCTCACCAATACTGCCGTTTCGATCCGCATGGGAACCATCAGCCAGTTGGCTGAAAAATGCAATACGATTGTCGTGCCGGCCGATGCCACGAGCGTCCCCGATCTCGAAAACCTCATCGACAAGACCATGGAGCATTTCGGCGGCAAGTTCGACTTCATGCTCCACTCGATCGGCATGTCGCCCAACGTCCGCAAGGGGCGTACGTACGACGATCTGGACTACGACTATCTCTCCAAGACGCTCGATATCTCGGCCATCTCGTTCCACAAGGTCATTCAGGTCGCCCGCAAGAAGGACGCCATCAACGAGTGGGGTTCGATTGTGGCGCTGACCTACATCGCCGCCCAGCGTACGTTGTACGGCTACAACGATATGGCCGATGCCAAGGCGCTGCTCGAGTCCATTGCCCGCAGCTTCGGATACATCTACGGCCGTGAGAAGCACGTGCGCATCAACACCGTCTCGCAATCGCCGACGCAGACCACCGCAGGCAGCGGCGTGCTGGGGCTGAACGATCTGATGTCATTTGCCGAGAGCATGTCGCCGCTGGGCAACGCCACGGCCGAGGATTGTGCCGACTACGTGCTGACGCTCTTCTCCGATCTGACGCGCAAGGTGACGATGCAGAACCTCTACCACGACGGCGGTTTCTCGTCGATGGGCATGTCACGCCGCGCCATGAAGACCTACGAGAAGGGTATGCGTTTCGACGACGTGCACGAGCACCAGTATCCCTTCGGCGGCGGTCCTGCCGAGGAGACGAAGTAATCGGAGCCGGGGCCGGAGAAAGGGGCCGGAAGACGGAGACTGGAAGCCGGGACCGGAGAAAGGGGCCGGAGGAAGGGGCCGCAGACGACGGAATTTCCTTGTCGGGCCTTTGCCGACCAGCCGGCCGACCCGTATGGCCAGCCGGACCGAATAACCGATCCGAATGGAAAAAGAGCGGAAGCTGCAGCTTCCGCTCTTTTTCCATGCCCGGGTGTCGGGTTTGCCAGTGCCGGGATCAATACTGATGCCCGCCCTCGTGCAGTTCGTCGCGGGTCAGCGGGCGCCGGTTCAGGGCGCGCCATACGTACCAGATGTAGGCCACGACGAAGGGGATGAAGAGCGATACCCACGCCATGACGCGCAGCGTGAAGAGGCTCGACGAGGAGTTGGCGATGGTGAGCGACGACTGCAGATCGCTCAGCGACGGATAGTAGGCCGTCTGATTCCAGCCGGCCGTCAGCAGCAGGGTCAGCACCGTGAGCACCGTTCCCACACCGCCGAACCAGATGGCGCTGCGGCGGCCGCTCCACCCCAGGCGGATGCTCCACAGCACGGCCACCACGCCGACGAGCAGTACGGCGGCCACGCAGGGCATTTCGAGCAGGTTGTGGAGATACTTGTGGGGCTCCATCGAGATGCGGCCCGCGGCATCGGCCGTGGCACCGTCCGAGACGAGCAGCGCGACGAGCCAGACGACGAACAGCACAACGAAGACCGGCCCCGTGCGGCGCATGAGGCTGCGGGCCCGCTGACGGAGCGTCTCGTCGTCAACGTCGTTGATCAGGTACTGACACGCCAGAGTCAGCGTCAGCAGCGTGACGCTCACACCGAGCAGCACGTTGCGCCAGTCGGCGACGGCCTCCAGTCCGTGCCAGGGCGAACTCCACTGCGAGATGACCGCAGCGCCGCCCTGTTCGGTCAGATTGAGCCGGTCGACCGTAAACTCCGCACCGGTGAAGAGCGTCCCGACGGCCGTTCCGATCAGCAGCGGGCCGAGGATGCCGTTGATCATCAGGAAGACGTCGAAGGTGCGCTCGCCGAAGACGTTCGAGGGTTTGCGGCGGTATTCGTAGGCAACGGCCTGCAGCACGAAGCAGAGCAGGATGGCCATCCAGACGTAGACCGCGCCGCCGAACGACGTCGAGTAGAAGAGCGGGAACGAGGCGAAGAAGGCGCCGCCGAACGTAACCAGCGTGGTGAAGGTCAGTTCCCACTTGCGGCCCAGCGAGTTGACGATCAGGTTGCGCTCCTCCTCCGAGCGCCCGAGGCGGTAGAGGAGGGCCTGGCCGCCCTGGACGAACATCAGGAAGACGAGCAGGGCGCCCAGGAGCGCGATCAGAAACCACCAGTAGTGTTGAAGCAGAGACAGCGTATCCATGGTTTAGTTGTTTTTCGGTCCGATCTTGATTTGGCGGAAGAGGATGCTCAGCTCGGCGATGAGCAGGGCGGTGAAGAGTACCAGGAAGAGGAGGAAGGTCGTGGTGACCGAACCGCTGGGGATCTTCGAGGCGGCGATGCTTACGGGCATCAGCTCCTGAATGGCCCAGGGCTGGCGGCCCACCTCGGCAACGATCCATCCGGCCTGCGAGGCGAGGTAGGCGAGCGGAATTGTCCAGACGGCCACCCACAGCAGCCAGCGCTTCGAGGCGAGACGGTCGCGGCGGTTCAGCCACCAGACGACGGCCAGCAGCAGGATGAAGAAGCATCCGGCGCCGACCATCACGCGGAACGAGTAGAAGAGCAGCGGCACGTTGGGGACGAGCTGTTCGGGGCGGTCGATGTATCCGTAGCCGAAGTAGGCGAACTTTTCGCGCAGGAAGGTCTCGCCCTCGGGGGTCGAACGGTCGAATAGGCGGCTCACGGCGGCCATCGTGGCCGTATCGCCGGCGTTGCGGGCCTCGCGGTAGCGGGCCAGCGTGTCGATGACCTCCCGTCCGCGCGCCATCTTCTCAGCGGCCGGCAGGATGCCCCGTTCGGCATCACCCTCGAGCAGGTCGTTGATGCCCGGGACGTAGGCCTCCGTATCGCGGAAGCTCATGACGGAGAGCAGTTTCGGAATGTCGATCTTGAAGTGGAAGGCGTCGTCGTTCGAGTGGCGTTCGGCTTCGGGGCGCAGCACGCCGATGACCGTGAGCGGTGCCCCCTCCTCGCCGTCGTAGAGGGCCTCCATGGCAGCCAGTTTCATGGGCTGGGTCCGGGCGGCGATGGCACCCGATCGGTCGCCCGTGTAGGCGGTCAGCAGGGCGAAGACCAGTCCGAAGACCGAGGCCAGGGCGATGCTCTTCGAGGCCATGCGCTTCTCGCGGCCGCGCAGCAGGTACCAGGCGCTCACGCCGACGACAAACAGCGCCGCCAGGGTGAACGACGAGGTGACCGTGTGGAAGAATTTGTTGACGGCCACGGGCGAGAGGGCCACCTCGGCGAACGAGGTCATCTCGTTGCGCACGGTGTCGAGGTTGAAGTCGCAGCCCACGGGGTGCTGCATCCAGGCGTTGGCCACCAGGATCCACCAGGCCGAGAGGTTGGCGCCGATGGCCGTGAGCCAGGTGGCCGTCAGGTGGAAGCGTTTGGAGACCTTCTCCCAGCCGAAGAACATCACGGCCACGAACGTCGCCTCGAGGAAGAAAGCGAAGATTCCCTCGATGGCCAGCGGTGCGCCGAAGATGTCGCCCACGAAGTGGGAGTAGTTGGACCAGTTGGTTCCGAATTCGAACTCGAGGATGAGTCCCGTGGCCACGCCGATGGCGAAGTTCACGCCGAACAGACGCATCCAGAATTTGGTGGTGCGGCGCCAGAATTCGTCTCCAGTGCGCACGTAGAGGGTCTCCATCAGGGCGACGAGGACCCCCAGACCGAGAGTCAGCGGGACGAACAGCCAGTGGTAGATGGCCGTCATGGCGAATTGGGCCCGTGACCAGTCGACGGTCGATAGGTAATCGCTAAACATAGGTTATCAATGGTTGTTGAGGTTTGTTGCGTGTGCAGCGGGGGAGGATTGTGCCGCCGGGGTTGACCGGGCGGCTTTTGGACCCGGATCCGTTGCGGCTGCGGCGGGGGCGTATGGCGCCGGGTCTGAAACAGCGGCGGCCGGGGCCGGATCGACAGTTGCCGGGGCCGGATCTGTTGTGATCGCCGGGGCCGTGGTGACAGTAGTCGGGGCTGTCGGGGTGAGCTCCTCGAGCAGGTGCGAAGACCGCTCCTCCGAACTCCGGCCCGCCAGCGGATCGGGCATGAAGAAGAGCTTCAGCACGGCGAAGAGCACGAACAGTTTGATGAGAATGATGGCCCAGAGTGTGCGTCCGAGCGTCATCTCCCGGAATCCCTCCACATAGAATCGAATCACGTTTCGCAGCATATCGGGTGTTGTCGTACGGTGTCGCCGGATTTGGTCCCGACGGTGCCGTTCGTTGGATAAAGGTAATGAAAAAATGAATTCCCAAACACCTCTCCGTTCAAAACTTTTCCTCCGGTTTCGTCGCGGAGGCCACAAAGTGGCTGTTTTTCGATGAAAATTCGTACTTTTGCCCGCGAAAAAATTTGTTGAATCCCATGAAGGAAAATATCGACAAACTCCCCTCGCCGTGGGTGTCGGCCATTCCGCTGGTGGTGCTTACCCTGTTGCTCTACGCGGTGATCCGCGCCTTCGGGGGCGGGGCCATCGACGGCGGCAGCCAGATTGCGCTGCTCTCGGCCACGTCGGTCTGCGTGATGCTCTCGATCGGGCTGTACCGCTGCCGCTGGTCGGTGCTCGAGGAGGCGATCATCGAAAACATCCGCGCCTCGGCTTCGGCCATCCTGATCCTGCTGCTGATCGGCGCCATCGCCGGCACGTGGATGATCTCGGGGGTGGTCCCCACGCTGATCTACTATGGTCTGAAGATCCTCCATCCGACGTTTTTCCTCGTTGCCTCGTGCGCCATCTGCGCCATCGTGTCGCTGATGACCGGCAGTTCGTGGACGACGATCGCCACCATCGGTGTGGCGCTGATGGGCATCGGCCGGGCGATGGGCTTCCCCGAAGGGTGGGTGGCCGGCACCATCATCTCGGGCGCCTATTTCGGCGACAAGCTCTCGCTGTTGTCCGATACCACGGTGCTGGCCTCGTCGACCGTCGGCGTCAACATCTTCACCCACATCCGCTACATGCTCTACACGACCGTGCCGTCGATGCTCATCGCGCTGGCGACCTTCACCGTCGCCGGACTGACGCTCGCCCACGGCACCTCGACCCATGCCGAATTCTATGCCGAAACGCTGGCCGCGACGTTCCGCATCTCGCCGTGGCTGCTGCTCGTACCCCTGGCCACGGGTATTCTGATTGTGCGCAAGCTGCCGGCCATCGTGACGCTCTTCTGTGCGGTGGTCTTCGCCTGTGTGGCGATGCTGGCGGCGCAGCCCCATCTGGTGATGCAGGTCGGCGGCGGGGCGGAGCTCGACGCTATGACGGCCTTCCGCGGCGTGCTCACGACCTGCTACGGACACACGGCCATCCCGACCGGCGTGGCGCAGCTCGACGAACTGGTCGCCACGCGCGGCATGGCCGGCATGCTCAATACCGTGTGGCTGATCATCTGTGCGATGTGCTTCGGCGGGGTGATGACCGGCAGCGGCATGCTGCGCTCGCTGACGGAGATCTTCCTGCGCTGGGTGCGGCGGACCTTCTCGGCCGTGGCCTCGACCGTCGGCGCCGGGATCTTCTTCAACCTCTGCACGGCCGACCAGTATATCTCGATCATCCTCTCGGGGCGCCTGTTCCGTGATCTCTATGCCGAACGGGGGTTCGAAGCGCGGCTGCTGAGCCGTTCGGTGGAGGATTCGGCCACGGTCTGCTCGGTGCTGATCCCCTGGAACTCGTGCGGCATGACGCAGGCCACGGTGCTCGGCGTCTCGACCTTCGTCTACATGCCCTATTGCATTTTCAATATCGTTTCGCCGCTGATGTCGCTGCTGGTGGCGGCCATCGGCTGGAAGATCAAAAAACAGCAATGAATACCCAATTAGTCATCTTCGACCTCGACGGCACGCTGCTCGATACGATCGGCGACCTGGCCGTTGCCTGCAACGCCATGCTGGCCCTGCGGGGGCTTCCGCAACACTCCTACGAGGAGTATTGCCACTTTGTCGGCAACGGCATCCTGCGCCTTGTGGAGCGGGCGCTGCCCGAGGAGCTGCGTACGCCCGACAACGTGGCGGCGGCGCGTGCCGACTTCGTGAAGTACTATGTCGACCACATCGACTGCCATACGAAACCCTATGCCGGCATTCCGGAGCTGCTGGCCGAACTCGCGCAGCACGGCGTGCAGCTGGCCGTGGCCTCGAACAAGTTCCAGGAGGGAACCTCGAAACTCATCGCGCGCTTCTTTCCCGAAGTGGCCTTTACGGCAGTCTTCGGACAGCGTCCCGACGTGCCGCTGAAGCCCGATCCGGCCGTCGTCGAGGAGATCCTCGCCCGCAGCGGCGTGGCGAAGGAACACGTGCTCTATGTCGGCGATTCGGGGGTCGACATGCAGACGGCCCGTGCGGCCGGCCTGCAGTCGGTGGGGGTGACGTGGGGCTTCCGCGACCGTGCCGAGCTGGAGGCGACCGGCGCCTGCCGGATCATCGACCGTCCCGACGAACTGCTGGCGCTGCTGTAAGGGCGGCACGGCGAATGGGTGACGGCCGGCTGCGGCTGAGGTCGTTGCGGCTGCGGCATGCGGCCGTGGTGGCTGTGATATGCGGCGGATGGTTGCCTGGCGGTTGGAGGCGGTGAAAGGCGGCAGCCGGCTGCGGAGCGCTACTGACAGTAGAGACGCACGTCGTTGGCCGTGATGCGCTCGCCGGAGAGGATCAACAGCCGCTCGACGACGTTGCGCAGTTCGCGGATGTTGCCCGTCCAGGGCATTCCGCGCAGCAGCGCGACCGCCTCCGCGTCGATCTCTTTGGGCGGTTTGCCGTACTCTTCGGCCAGCGTGCGGATGAAGTGGTCGACCAGCGCGGGTATGTCGTCGGGGTGCTCGCGGAGGGCCGGGACCCGCACGACGATCACCGCCAGACGGTGGTAGAGGTCCTCGCGGAAGTTGCCACGGCGGATCTCCTCGCGCAGATCCTTGTTCGTGGCGGCGATCACCCGCACGTCGACCTCGATCTCCTTGTCGCCGCCCACGCGGCTGATGCGGCTCTCCTGCAGTGCCCGCAGCACCTTGGCCTGTGCGGCGAGCGACATGTCACCGATCTCGTCCATGAAGAGCGTGCCGCCGTCGGCCTGTTCGAATTTGCCCTTGCGCTGTTTGATGGCTGAGGTGAAGGCTCCGCGTTCGTGGCCGAAGAGCTCGCTCTCGATCAGCTCCGAGGGGATGGCCGCGCAGTTCACCTCGACGAACGGCGCCGCGGAGCGCGAACTCTTCGCATGCAGCCAGCGGGCTACGAGCTCCTTTCCCGTACCGTTCTCGCCGGTGATCAACACCCGCGCCTCGCACGGCGCCACCTTCTCGATCAGCTTGCGGACGTGTTCGATCTCGGGCGAGAGTCCGATGATCGCCTCGGCCTGTGCGGGATGGGCCCGGCGGCTGCGGCGCGGTGCGGCAGCCGCCGCGAAAGGGGTGGGATCCGGGTGGTCGACGGCCTGGTGGACGGACTGCAGCAGACGGTTCATGTCGACGGGTTTGGTCAGAAAGTCCTGCGCACCGTTGCGTACGGCCTTCACGGCCGTGTCGATCGAGGGGTCGGACGAGAGGGCAATGACCGGAACGCCCGCATCGGGAATCCGGAAGGCGGCGTCCGAGATGATCACGTCGAAGGGGATCTTCCCGCACAGGGCCGTCGCCTCGGCCTCGTCCTCGGCCGCCTCGGCCGAAAAACCTTCGTATTCCAACCGCTCACGCAAGACGTTTCGCACGCTTTTTGAACGGTCCAGAATTAAAACTTTTGCCATAGTTTGTTTTTGCTGAAATTTTACTACTTTTGCCGAAGACAAACTCCGGTCATGCCTCTGTTTTGCACGGCTTCAGAGGCAAAGGTAGGGCTTTCTGCGGCGTAAAACCAATTTCGCAAGCCGTACCCGGAGCCCGGCGTTTCGGATGAAAACCTCTTGATTCGGTTCATTGCCGCAGGCCGCGCGGACTCTCCGGCGGACGTTTCGGAACACGATGTCGAACCGCATGCAACAATATGAAAAAGAACTATAACTACACACGACGCAAGTTGTACCTGCCCGAGTACGGGCGCCATATCCAGGAGATGATCGACTCGCTCATGGAGATCGAGGACCGGCACGAACGCAACCGTCAGGCCCGGGCCGTCATTGCCGTGATGGGCAATCTGAACCCCCTGCTGCGCGATACGGCCGACTTTACCCACAAACTCTGGGATCACCTCTTCATCATGTCTGATTTTCAGCTGGATGTCGATTCGCCCTATCCGCGGCCCACGCGTCAGGAGCTGACCGTCTCGCCCCGCCACATGGCCTACACGCAGAGCCGCATCGCCTACAAGCACTACGGCAAGTATGTCGAGCGGATGATCGGGTCGCTCGCGACGGTGAAGGATCCGCGCGCGGTGGCCTCGACGGTCGACAACCTGGCCCGCTACATGCGCGCCAAGAGTTACGAATACAACCAGGAGCATCCCAACAACGAGGTGATCGTTCGCGACATCAAGCGCATGTCCGGAGGGAACATCGAGATCGACGAAGTGGCCCTGAACAATCTCCGAAGCGACTACAAACAGCCCTTTTCGGCACGTCCCCAGAAGGGTCCCCAGCAGCACCGCCCGCCCCACGCGCAGCAGCAGCGGTCCAAAAACCGCAACCAGCAGCAACACCGCAATTTCGCAAAAAATAACGGGGCTCACCGCAATTCTTCGAAATAAACGGCGCGGAATTCCGAAAAAAGTGCTATCTTTACTTTCATCAAAACGCGTAAAAGTTCATCCATGAATCGTCAAACGCTTTTAGGAACGCTCCTGACGGCGGCACTGCTGTGCGGCTGTCAGTCGTCGAAAGTGAAAATCTCGGGCCGTTTCGTCGGAAACGAAGCCAGAGAGGTCTATCTGGAACAGATGACTCCGCTCGCATCCTCGGTCGTCGATTCGACGACGCTGGCCGCGGACGGCAGCTATGAATTCCGTCTCAAGGAGGTCGCACGGACCCCCGTTCTCTACAACCTGATCTATAACGGCGAACGCATACCGCTGCTGGTGGCAGGCGGTGATCGGCTGACGGTCTCGTCGGTGGGCAGCGTCGTGCGCAACTATACGGTCGAAGGATCCGTCGAATCGGATCTGCTGCGTCAGTTCTACCAGGCCTTCGTCGAGGGGGCGCAGCAGCTGGACGTCCTCGCCGCACGCTTTGCCGAACCCTCCCTGACGGAGGAGCAGCGCAAGGAACTTACGGCCGAATATACGGCCGAATACTACCGCATCCGCCGCGAACAGCTGCGCTTCATCATCGAGAACAAATCCTCGCTGGCGGCCGTCTATGCCCTCTACCAGCGGCTGCCGGGTGATGCCTACCTCTTCAACGGCGACAGCGACGTGGTCTACTACCGCACGGTGGCCGACGCCCTCGAGGAGAGCTATCCCGAATCGCCCTACCTGCAGTCGCTGCTGGCCGAGATTGCCCGCATGGATGCCCGCATGAGCCTCTCGTCGCGCATCAGCGAGTCGCCCTATCCCGATCTGGAGCTGATGGACATCTACGGCAAGAAGATCCGCCTTTCGTCGCTGGCCGGCAAGGTGATCCTGCTGGATTTCTGGTCGGCCGAACTCGGGTCGAGCAATCAGCTCAATGCCGAACTGAAGGAGATCTACCGCAAATATGCCGATGCCCCGGTGGGCTTCGAGGTCTATCAGGTGGCCATTGACACGTCGAAACCCCTGTGGATCACGGCCGTTCAGGAGCAGCAACTGCCTTGGGTTTCGGTGAGCGATCTGCGGGGCCGCGGCTCGGCATCGCTGGGTCTCTACAACGTGCAGAAACTCCCGACCAACTTCCTGATCGACAAGGACGGCGTGATCGTCGCCCGCGACATCTACGGCAAGGAGCTGGAGAAGAAACTGGATGAACTGACCGGATTATGATCTATTTCGCTTCCGATGTCCATCTGGGGGCGGGTGACCGACGGGAGGCCCTGCTGCTCGAACGTCGTTTTGTCGGGTGGCTCGACCGCGCGGCCCGGGATGCGGAGGCAATCTTTCTGGTGGGCGACATCTTCGACTTCTGGTTCGAATACCGGCGGGTGGTGCCCAAGGGTTTCGTGCGCACGCTCGGCAAACTGGCCGAACTGACCGACCGCGGCATCCGCGTGGTCTTCTTCACGGGCAACCACGACATGTGGGTGGGCGACTATCTGCGGTGCGAATGTGGCGTGGAGATCTTCACCTCGCCGCAGCTGCTCACGCTTCACGGCCGGCGGATCTTCGTGGCCCACGGCGACAACATGAACATCGACGATCAGCCGATGCTGAAGCTGCTGAACAGGACGTTCCGTTCGCGGACGCTCAAATACCTCTTTTCGTGGGGTCTTCACCCCGACCTGGCGCTGAAGTTCGGCCACTGGTGGAGCCGCAAGTCGCGCCGGAAGCACAACGCGGCCGACGAACGGGCCCGGCTGACGGGCCGCGGCCAGGGCTTCGACGCCCGGCTCACCGAACCGCTGATCGACTATGCCCGCCAATACGCCGCCACACACCGTGTTGATGACTTCGTCTTCGGTCACATGCACTTCGCGCGGGAGTTCCGCGAGGGGAGTCTCCATGTGGTGAACCTCGGGGGTTGGGAGAAGAACCCCTCCTATGCGGTGCTGGACGACGGGGGGCAGCTCACCCTGAAAATGCTTGAATCATGAAACAATACCTCGATCTGCTGCAGCGGATCCTCACGGAAGGGGTCGTGCGCGGCGACCGCACCGGAACCGGCACCAAGGGGGTCTTCGGCCACCAGATGCGCTTCGACCTGGAGGCGGGCTTCCCGCTGCTGACCACCAAACGGGTCTTCCTGAAAGGGGTGATCCACGAGCTGCTGTGGTTTCTGCAGGGGGATACCAACATCGCCTACCTGGTGCGCAACGGCGTCCATATCTGGGACAATGACGCTTACCGCTACTATAACGAACTCTGTGTGAAGAACGGCGTGCTGCCGCTCGGACGCGAGGCCTTTCTCGAGGCGGCGGGCGAGGAGTCGCCCATCGACGGTTACCGTTTCGGCGACCTGAACCACGTCTACGGTTACCAGTGGCGTTCGTGGCCGCGGCCCGACGGCGGGGTGGTGGACCAGATCGCCCGGGCCGAGGAGCTGATCCGCACGAATCCCGAATCGCGGCGCATCGTCGTCTCGGCGTGGAACGTGGCCGAGATCGAGCAGATGGCCCTGCCGCCGTGCCACGTGTTGTTCCAGTTCTATGTGGCCGAAGGGCGGCTTTCGTGCCAGCTCTACCAGCGGAGTGCCGACACGTTCCTCGGCGTGCCGTTCAACATCGCCTCCTACGCGCTGCTGACGATGATGATGGCCCAGACGTGCGGACTGCGCCCCGGGGAGTTCGTCCATACGCTGGGCGACACGCACCTCTATCTGAACCACCTGGAGCAGGCGGCCGAACAGCTCCGCCGCGAGCCGCGGCCGCTGCCGACGATGCGGTTGAATCCCGCCGTCGGGTCGATTTTCGATTTCCGTTACGAGGACTTTTCGCTCGAGGGGTACGATCCCTGGCCGGCGATCAAGGCCCCGATGTCGTTCTGATCAATCCGTACTGTCATGCGAAAAGTCCCAGTTGTTTTCAGTATCGACCGGAATGTGGTTGTCCCCTTTACGGTCTGCGTGACGTCGTTGCTCGAGCACGCACGGCCCGATACCTTCTACGAACTCTTCGTGCTGTGCGACGGTGAGGAGCTCGGCGAGGAGTTGCGCAACGAGGCGCGTCGGGCCGAACTGACCTCGGAGAACTGTTCGCTTGCGTTTGTCGATGTCGGCGGGGCGTTTGCCGAGGCCTACGAGATACGCGGCATTACCGTGGCGACCTATTACCGGTTGTTGATGCCCGACCTCTTCCCGGCCTATGAGCGGATGATCTATGCCGATGTGGACATGATCTTCCGTTCGGATCTGGCCGACCTCTACGAGCAGGCGTGTGCCGGCGGTGAACTGGTGGCCGGAGTCCGGGAGGTGAATGATTTCCTCCGGGACGAGGGCTCCGAACGTACGAAGAGCTACCTGCGTTCGATCGGTTGCGATATCACGACCTATGTCAACGGCGGATTCCTGGTGATGAATCTCGAAGCGATGCGCCGCGAGGGAATCGTGGATCGTTTTCTGGAGCATGCCGGCCGGCAGTATCTCTATCAGGACCAGGATATCATCAATGTGGTCTGTCGGGGGCGGATCGAGCTGCTGCCCATGCGCTGGAACTACACCTATACCCTTTACCGGTGGGCCCATACGGGTCCGGCCGCCTACATCAAGGCTTGCAGCCGCGAGATCGACGAGGCCGAATGGCGGGGGACCGTCCATTATACGGGGCCCAAGCCCTGGAAGGAGTTTTGTCCGCGTTATGACTGCTGGTGGGCCTGCTACCGACACTCGGCGGCATTCGATGCGGAGTTCTGCTTCCGGGCGCAGGAGACGGTCTGCCGGACGCAGGACGAGGCCCGCAAAGTCCCCCGACCCTCGAAATGGAAGCGCCTGCGACGTCGGGTCTGCCGGGCCTTCGGATATAAAAAAAGTTACTGGGAATGATCAGCATCATTGCGGCCGTAGCGCAGAATGGCGTCATCGGCGACCGGAATGCCCTGTTGTGGCACATCTCCGAGGATATGAAACACTTCAAGACGCTGACGACGGGGCATCCCGTCGTGATGGGGCGCAAGACCTGGGAGTCGCTGGGCCGGCCGCTGCCCAACCGCACCAACGTCGTCATCACGCGTCAGGCAATCGAAATCCCGGGTTGTCGGGTGGTCCATTCGCTCGAAGAGGCGATGGCGTTGTTCGCCGCCGACGAGGAGATCTTCATCATCGGCGGGGCGCAGATCTATGCCGAGGCGCTGCCCCGGGCCGGACGTTTCTACCTGACGCGGGTCTTTCACGACTATGAGGGCGATACGTGTTTTCCGGCGTGGGACGAAGCGGAATGGCGTCTGACCTCCTCCGAATCCTTCCCTCACGGCAAGAATTATCCCTGGCCCTTTGCCTTCGAAAGCTGGGAGCGCCGTTGAAGCGGGCGCCCTGCCGGGACCGTGGTCTGTTTCGCTGAGGCCCGCGCCACACCCGTCCCGCCACACCCGTCCCGCCACATCCGGTCCCGCCGCTTGCCGTCTCGCCGTGGCCGGGTGCCTCGTTCCTCCCCGTCCCGGATTGCCTCCGCCGCACCCCCCCCCTCCACGTTGCATCCCGAAGTCATCACAAAGCGACCCCAAGCGGAAAATTACGCATTTATACCACCGCGCAACCGATGCGGAATCCCTACCTTTGCACTGCAAAGGTTTTTTTGTATAAAAGGTATGGGAAAATATTTCGACATGCTGATGGAGGACGTGCGCATGCGCGAGGGGTTGAACGCCTGCATGAACTGCGGCGTCTGCACGGGAGTCTGCCCGGCGGCCGAGTTCTACAACTACGACCCGCGGCAGATCGTCTCGATCGTCCAGTCGCGTGACGATGACGCCATCGAGGCCCTGCTGAAGAGCGACACGATCTGGTATTGCGGCGAGTGCATGTCGTGCCGTCCGCGCTGTCCGCGGGGCAATACGCCGGGTTACGTCATTCAGGCGCTGCGTACGCTGTCGCAGAAACTGGGCTTCTTCGTCGAGAGTGAGAAGGGCCGCCAGCAGCTGGCCCTGAAGCGCATCATCGGCGAGAATATCCTCCGCACGGGCTACTGCATCGTGCCGCGGCTGGTCAAACCCGAACTCCACCCCGAACAGGGAACCGTCTGGCAGTGGATCTACGACCACGACAAGGAGGTCTACGGGCAGTTCTCACCCGCCTACATGCGTCACGGCGCCGGAGCCCTGCGCCGCATCGACGAGGAGTCCCTCGATGAGATCCGCCGCATTTTCGATGTCAGCGGCGGCAGCGAGATGTTCGATACGATCGAGAAACACTCCGACCGCAAGGCCCGCGAAATGGGCTACGAAGAGGGCGCCGACCAGCAGTACATGATGGACGTCTTCACCACCAACAGCAACGAGCACTACTAGAAAGATGATGAAACGCAGAAGTTGGCAGGAGTATCAGAAGGAGATTGCCGACGACCACTACTACTATGCCCGCAGCTGCATCCGGCAGAACTTCTTCCCGGGCAGCGAGAAGGCCTTTATCGATATCTTGACGAACGATCTGGGCAAGGATCTGCTCGACGATCCGAAACACTCGTCGTGCACCGGCATCGGCTACCATTCGGACATCGTGCCCTTGGAGACGATCATGACGGTGGTGGCGCGGCAGTTCTCGCTGATGAACGAGGCGGGCTACGAGAATTTCGTCACTTCGTGCATCACCTCCTTCGGCATCTACACCGAGGTGCTGGCCACGTGGAAAGAGTTTCCCGAGACCGAGGAGAAGACGCGCGAGAACCTCTTCAAGGCCACGGGGCGCGAATTCCGCAAACCGGCCAATGTGGCCCATACGTCGGACGTGATGTTCCACTTCCGCGACGAGATCTCCCGCCGGGCCAAGCATCGGCTGGTCAACGCCGTTACGGGCGAACCGCTGCGCGTGGTCGAGCATATCGGCTGCCACTACGCCAAGATCTTCCCCAAATCGGGCATCGGCGGCTCGGAGTTCCCCTACGTGCTGGCCGGCATGATCGAGTCGTGGGGCGGCGAGGTGGTCGACTATCCCGAACGGCGCCACTGCTGCGGCTTCGGCTTCCGCAACTACCTCGTACAGGCCAACCGCGGCTACTCGATCGCCAATTCGCATAAGAAGCTCGAGAGCATGGCCCCCTACAAACCCGACTTCATCGTGGCCAACTGCCCGGGTTGCGCGATGTTCCTCGACAAGTGGCAGTACGCCATCGCCGAGATGGAGGGGACGACCTACGGCCAGAACGGCCACGGCATTCCGGTGCTCACCTACGAGGAGATGGCCGGGCTGGTGCTGGGCTACGACCCCTGGGCGCTGGGCATCCAGATGCACCAGGTCGACGTCGAGCCGCTGCTCGACAAGATGGGCATCGACTACGACCCGGCGGCCAAATACCTGGGCCGCAACGGCAAATACATCGGCAAACCCGCGTCGGCGGTGGTCAACTGCTGCCCGACGGATACGATATACGACATCAGAGAGTAATGAAGAAACGCATCATCGTCATAGGCGGCGGCGTAGCGGGCATGCAGACGGCCCTGCGCCTCGTGGAACAGGGCATGGAGCCCGTGATTGTCGAGAAGGAGCCCGAACTGGGCGGCAAATTGAGGGGCTGGCATGTGTTGTTTCCCTCGTTCACCCCGGCCGAGGAGGTGTTGACCGACCTCCGGCGGCGGGTCAACGAGCACGGCATCGAGGTGATGACCTCCACCGAAGTGAAGGACTTCACGCCGCAGAGCGTGACGCTCGCCGACGGCCGACGGCTGACGTGCGAGGCGGTGGTGCTGGCCTCGGGATCGACCTTGTTCGACGCCTCGATCAAGGAGGAGTACGGCTACGGCATCTACGACAACGTGCTGACGTCGGCCGATCTGGAGCGGATGTTCAACGAAGGCCGTGTGGCCCGGGCCGACGGTACGGCGCCGCGCCGCATCGCCTTCCTGCACTGCGTCGGCTCGCGCGACGAGAAGGTCTGCCAGCAACACTGCTCGAAGGTCTGCTGCGTGACGGGCGTCAAGCAGGCCATCGAGATGAAGCGCCTCTTCCCCGAGGCCGACGTCTTCAATTTCTACATGGATATCCGCATGTTCGGACCCGGTTACGAGGAGCTTTACCGCGAGGCGCAGCAGACCTATAACATCCACTTCGTGCGCGGGCGCATCTCGGAGGCGAGCCCCACGCTCGAGGGGCGCGTGCAGATCAAGGCCGAAGATACGCTCACGGGGCGTCCACTGCGCATGAGCGTCGACATGCTGGTGCTGCTCGTCGGCATGCGGGCCAACGACGACAACGCCGCACTGGCCGAAGGTGCCGGGCTGCAGCGTGCCGCGAGCGGTTTCATGAAACCCCGCGACCTCTTCCTGGGCAACGTCTCCAGCAACGTCGGGGGAATCTTCTACGCCGGGACCGTGACGGCGCCGAAGACCATCGGCGAATCGTTGAACGAAGCAACCGCTGCGGCCGATGCCGCGGCCCGATACGTGGAGGCATAGAGCGATGGCAGCAATCAATTTCGGATATACGATCTCCAAGCCGCGGGTGATCGACCTCGACCGCAACAACCTGCGCAAGAGCGACGAGATCCTGCGCGAGATGCCCGAACTGCAGACCTGCATCGGCTGCGGGGCCTGCACGGCGATCTGTACGGCGGGCAACCTCACGTCGTTCAACTTCCGGCGGGTGCATACGCTGGTCCGCCGCGGCGAGTACCAGGGGGCCTACGAGGAGATGAACAAGTGCATGCTGTGCGGCAAGTGCCGCCTGGTCTGCCCGCGGGGAATCAATACGCGCGGGGTGGTGATGCTGATCAAACGTAAACTGGGAGATTTCTGACGATGACATTCTACGCACCCTTCTGTCTGCCGTTCATTCTCGGCGCCGCGGTGATGTTCCTCACGCTGTTCTGCAAGTGGGGCCACTGGCTTTGGGAGCTTCCGCGCCGCGACAAGATGCGTCTGCTGCGGGGCCTTCCCACGCGGAAGACCCTCGGAGCCGTGGGCGAGGTGATCAGCGAATCGCTGCTCCACCGCCGCATCTTCCGCGTCAACCCGCTGCTGGGCTACATGCACATGTCGCTGGCCTTCGGGTGGTTCCTGCTCATCGCCGTGGGGTGGATTGAGACCGTAGCCTACCTCGGTCTGCGCTACGTGCCGCTGCAGGGCCACGTCTTCTTCAAATACTTCGCCACGGGGCTCGAACACAAGCCGGTCTTCGACTTCCTGATGGACCTGCTGCTGCTCTTCGTCCTCTCGGGCGTGGCGCTGGCCTGGGGCAAACGCTTCTATTCGCGGGCCATGGGGCTGAAACGCACGACGAAACACGTCCTGGGCGACCGCATAGCCCTCTCGGCGCTGTGGTTCATCTTCCCGGCGCGTCTGGTGGCCGAGAGCACTACGTGCGCCATCTACGGCGGCGGGGGATTCCTCACCGGCTCGATCGGCAGCTGGATGGCCGCCCACATCGGGACGATGCCGCTGCTGACGATGGAGTCCGTGGCGTGGTGGTTCTACTCCTCGTGCCTGGGACTCTTCTTCGTGGCGCTTCCCTTCTCGCGCTACATGCACATCTTCACGGAGATCCCGCTCATCTTCCTGCGCCGTTACGGCATCCGCTCCTCGGAGAAGGAGTCGTCGTACGACCACTTTCAGGTCGAGGCCTGCTCGCGCTGCGGCATCTGCATCGACCCCTGCCAGCTGCAGAGCGTGCTGGGGATCAACGACGTGCAGTCGGTCTACTTCCTGCGCGACCGCCGCTACAACCATCTGCGGCTGCAGGTGGCCGACAACTGCCTGATGTGCGGCCGCTGTGCCGAGCGGTGCCCGGTCGACATCGACCTCAACACGCTGCGTCTGAATTCGCGCGACAAGATGCACAACGTCCCCGACGAACGCCGTTACGACTACTTCAAGGGGCAGGATCGCTCGTCGGGCGAGGGCAAGGTGGGCTACTTTGCGGGGTGCATGACGCTGCTCACGCCGCGTACGCTGACGGCCATGTCGACGATCTTCGAGGCGGCGGGCGAGGAGGTCTGGTGGGCCGACCGTGAGGGAGGCGTCTGCTGCGGGCGCCCGCTGAAGCTGGCCGGCGAGACCGATTCGGCCCGCAAGATGATGAAATACAACGCCGATCTCTTCCGCAAACACGGCATTACGACGCTTGTCACGTCGTGCCCGATCTGCCTGAAGGTCTTCCGCGAGGATTACGACCTGCCGGGCATCGAGGTGCTCCACCACTCGGAGTACATCCTGCGGCTGATCCGTGCCGGGCGTCTGACCCTCGAACACGGTTCGACGCGCTTTACGTACCACGATCCCTGCGAATTGGGACGCGGCAGCGGCATCTACGACGAACCGCGCGCCGTGATCGAGGCGGTCGGGGAGTTGTTGGAACCCGCCTCGACGCGTGAGAATGCCCTATGCTGCGGTTCGTCGGTGGCCAATACGGCCATTTCGGACGGCCAGCAGGTGCAGATAGCCCGCTCGGTGGCGGCCGAACTTGAGGCGACGGGGGCCGAGGTGATCGTCACGGCCTGCCCGCTCTGCAAGAAGGCCATCGGACGCGGTACGCGGAGCCAGGTGCGTGATCTTTCGGAGATCGTGGCCGCCTCGCTAAAATAATTTTCGACGTCTAAATCGCTGATTGATGACCGGTTCAGCCCGTTTCGACGGACCGGACGGAAAAAATAATTTGCAGGAGACTTTTTTTTGACTTATCTTTGCACTCGCAAAGGCGATAGAAAGGGATCGGGCGAGGGCCGGTTGGTCGTCGCAGGATCAGAAGATATATCGCGGGATGGAGCAGTTGGCAGCTCGTCGGGCTCATAACCCGAAGGTCGGAGGTTCGAGTCCTTCTCCCGCTACCAAAGCGGACAATTCGAATGAGTTGTCCGCTTTTTTTGTTTTCACCGGATGGCTTGTCTGAAGAGCCACGGAGAATGCCGGAACGGGACGGTGGGGGTAATGACGGAAGGAAGGACGGCGAAGCCTTTTTTGATGGCTTGTCGTGTGGAACACGGTGCCGATTCGAAAGCATGGTGGGGTGGAATGCCCCTTGTTAACCCGAGAAAACGGTCAAAAAAATCATAAGTAAAAATCTTCGGATTCGGACAAATCAAAAGAAATCGCCGTGTTCGAATTTCATTTCATTAGAGAGGACTGCTTTTTCGGCTTTTTTTGTTATGTGGATCGGATTCCAGCCGTTGCAAAAAAAAGGTACTCGTTCTTGTTTTTTTTCTGCGAGATGCTTACCTTTGGACGCGATATCAGAGGCAAAAGTGATTGAGTGCACCCCTCGTGCGGCCCTTTGGTCGGAGGTTGCAGGGCTCTCTTTTCTGTTCGGTAAAAACGCGTGTGCGAATCATCGTGGCGAACCTTTGGAACGGATGCCGTTTCGTGGAGAGTGTGTTTTCCCCGATTGAGTGAGTGCTGGAATATATGGTGAAGTATCGAAAGACGTTAAAAATTCAAGAAAATCTCCGGACGGTCCGGAAAAATAAAAAAATATCTCCTATGAAGAAATTCTGCCCAATTACCCCCCCCCTTTCCCTTTGTTCTTGTGGGTTTAAGCAGTTGTTTATCAGTTGTTTGGTGTTTGTTTTAGGAGGATTTGCAACCTCCTGTACCTCGGATAAGTCGGAGGGCGCGGTCTCGCAGGCCGAGAATACCTTCTCTTATGCGGGTGCTCAGAGCAAAATCGAATCGGTCGTTTATACCTATGATGAGGAGGAGCGTGTCTATACGTTCTATTTCTCGCCGACCAAGGGTCTGATCAGTCTCGACGCCATGCTTCTGGCCGACGACTACATCAAGATCGAGACGAAAACTCCGGCCGGAGACGTGGAGCTCGGGACCGGAATGAACTCCTTGAAGTATAAGGATATTGATATTTCGGCAGCAACGGCCGATTTGGCTACGCGTTCGTCGTCGAGCCTCTATATTCTTCTGACCTCCACCACCACGTTGAAAATGTCGCTCAATGTGACTTCGGGCTCCGGAGTCACTCTTGTCGGAGACTACTACGGCCTGTGTGTGCGCCACACCGATAAGGACACCGTGGATCAGACGCCGACACTCGACACCCAGATCTTCGCCCGTTATCAGGGTTCGATCAAGGCGGCCGGCACCAACAACTACTATCTGGCCGTTACCAATACCAAATATTCGGGATCGGGCACGTCGTTTGACCTCACGGAAGAGGGTTACGCCCTGGTTCTCGATTTTTACGGCACTCCCGGCGATTCGTGGATGGATATGCCCGTCGGAGTCTTCTCGGAGAGTGCCGGCAACGAGGATCATACCTATTACAGCGATTACAGTTCGGTGATCTATGTCAACGCCCAGGGTGAAAAACGGACGATGCCGCTGGTCGGTGACGTGACGATCCTTCAGGACGAGGAGAGTGGCGAGGTGACCATCAATGCCACCTATCTCGATGCCGACTATCAGGAGCACGAGATCCTCTTCCAGGGTCAGCTGACCATTGCCAACGGTACCTTCAATGCCGCCCTGCCGCAGCTGGGCCGCGATCTGACGATCGAGGGCTTCGACTGCCAGGCCATCTATCTGGGCGACTACTTCTCGACGGGCAGCGGCATGATGCAGATCGTTATCCAGGACCGGAAGATCATGAACGGCGAGATCGGCGGAGCCGGTATCACGCTGGATATCTTCGGCCGCAAGTTCAACGATCCGAACGACATCTGCCTCGAACCGGATACCTATTCCGCCTCCCAGTCGCTCGAACAGCGCACCTGGCTGCCGGGAACCGAGCTGTCGGTGATGGGTATGGTCTTCCCGTTCGGTACCTATGCGCTCTACGACGACGGCTCACAGTCGGGTCTGTATACCTATCCTGCAACCGGAGATATCGTCATTGCCAATGCGGCCGACGGTGGTTACCGCATCACGTTCGACCTGATCACGGCCGACGGCTACAGCGTCAAGGGTTCGTATGAAGGCAAGATCTATATCGAGGACCAGTCGGACGACAATGAGGATGACGGTTCGTCGACCCTGGAGTCGGATCTCGAGCTGGATCTGGACTACCAGAAACGCGCCAACTGCTATCCCTCGGACGACCGGATCTATATCGGTGCGTGGGGCTTCGACAAGATCGACAAGATCTATACCCTCTATCCTTCGGCCCCGGCCCGCTGCAGCTACCAGTACATCGACATCGGTCTGGAGACTGGTACCTACGATAAGACCGATCCGGATTATCAGGGATGGATCGATGAGAGTGATCATTCCAAGGGCGTTGTGGGCAAGCTCGTTCCGGGCGATATCTTCCGCATCGACCTGCTTGTCGAAGAGGGCGACGGGGGCAAGATTACTCCGGGAACCTACACGGTTTCGGCCAATCGTTATCCGGCCTCGATGTATCCGGGAGTCTGCCTGCGTGGATACCAGTCGGGCGAGGGCCATATCGGAACGCGCTGGCTCTATCTGGATAGTGCTTGGGGCCAGGGAGTTCCGTATGGATACACCGGAGATCCGGAAAAGGTGAAGAACGATCAGGGTCAGTCTCCGACCAACCGGGCCTCGATGATGGGTTACGCCAGCCTCTACACCGGAACCGTGGTTGTGGAGAAGGCTGAAGGCGGAGACAACTGGTTCACCTTCAAGATCGACGGCGAGGATGTCCTTCACCACAAGATTACCGGAGAGTGGACGGGTCCGGTTTACCTTGGAAACTCCGATACGCCGGTCGTTTCGTCGGGCAAGGAGCTGGACGGTAATGACAAACCGGTCGTAACCAGTGCCGGCAAATTGTCGAAGGTGCCCTCGAAGAAGGATGCCCCGCAGGTTCTGTCGGCGGTTAAGGCCCGTTACAATACCAACGGCAAGCTCTTGTTCCGTTAGTACTCCCAAATTTTGGGTACTCCCAATTTTCAAGAATTCTCGATGAAGGCACGGGGAATCCCTCGTTCCCTGTGCCTTCATTATCTTAATCCTTAAAATCAACGCTATGAAAAAAATCTTCCCTTCAGGATTACGTATTCTGACGTGGGTGGCTCTGAGTGCTGCCTTAATCACGACATCCTGCAAAAAGGACGATGCCGATAACGGAGGAAATGGGGGAGAACCTACGCCTCCTCCCGTGTCGCTGACCGATCAGTTCGAATACGATGGTGGTGATCCGATTGATATCAAATCGGTCGTATACGAGATTGACGAGAACGATTCCGAGGTTTATAATTTTTATCTCTCTCCGAGCGAGGGTATCTCGACAGTCAAAGGGATGGAGAATGCTGATGACTATCTGAAAATCGTTGTGAAAAAGCCTCATGGAGAGGTTGATACCGCTTCGGAGAATTTCTCTGTCGCCTACAAGGATATTTCGGTGAACAAGTTGACGCTGGCCACAGACGTGGAGAAAATTCAGTTGTCGACGCGCCTGCTGGAGCTTAGCAACCAGTTTGTTCTTTACCTTGATGTGACGATGAAATCGGGCAAGACGCTGCTGGCCCGTTACAACAACGAGTGCGTGCAGTACAAACTGCCGGTTCTGAACAACCAGTATGCCCTCGATGATACGGTCACGAAGATCGGCAGCATCGTGGAGTGGGCCGATCTGACGGCCGGAACCACGACCTATTACCTCTACGAGGCAGAGGGTGTGACGTCGGCTCCGACGACGGAGTCTCCCGCGGGTGTAACCATCCAGATTCCGTCTGATATCGATGCCGAGAAGATTGTCAACGGACGGTTGACGGCCGGTTCGACGCTGGAGATCGATTTTTCGACGGCCGATCTGTCGAAGGTCTCGATTCAGTGCGGTGAGTTTAAGACTGCCGAGGCCGAGGGGACGACAGGCAAGCTCACGCTGAAGAAGGACCGTGGAGACGATGCGAAACTCACCGTGTCGCTCGACATTGAGAATGCCGATTCGCGTCTGCGCGCCGACTATGACAACAATACGATCGGTGTAGGCTATGCCAGCACGAATCACATGACGGTGACGGTCAACGAAGAAGCAGTCGTGGATGCCGATCTGGCTACGATCTATCGCTTTGACAACCAGTATGCAGCCAGCTATCAGTTTGCACTGGGCGTGCCCGATCCGGATGCCGAGGAGCCGGAGGGTCTTGCCGGCCTGACTACGGGCGGCTATGCCGTACAGTTGAACATTGCCAGAAGCGATATGGGCAAGACGTTCGATCTGGCAACCGATACCGAAAAGATCGGTCTCTTTGTATACGATTACGATACCTATACGACCTACGATCCGAGGATGGCTTCGGGCAAGGGTGCCACGGGTACGGTCCGCGCGATTGCCGTCGGAACGGCTACCTACTATGTGAGTGTCGACGTGCAGTTCCCGACCGGTCCGTCGGTGAAGGCCGAGTGGTACGGCTCCTTTACGCGCCACGATAACGACATGACCGGAGTGCTGACGCCGGTTATGCCCTACAAGCCGCAGTTTGTTGCCTATGCCGAGGATGGCTCCGTGGTTAACGACTGGGAGATTCTCGAGGTTCAGGTGCGTCACGATGCCAAGAACTCGTTCCAGGGAAATTCCTTCCCGGCCTATTTCTTCTACTTCGTAACGCCCCAGACCGCCGGCCAGGTCGGAGGAGTTGATTCGCCCAATGGTACTCCGGTGCTGTGTGTGCAGGGAGAGTATTCGGAGGGAGAATCTCTGAATGTCAGTGTGGACAAACTGCTGGGCTCCGATTTCAAATGGAAGTTTGAGATGAACAACAGCGACTACCTTGGATATTCCCAGTATTATTTCGATCAGAGTTGGAGTGCGGGTACTTCCGGTAGTTTCTGCCCGGATGTGGCCAGCGTCTCGATTTCGAAGGATGGCAGCGGCTGGAACATCGAGTTCTCGATGAAAGACTATATCTCGGCAAAAGGACCCTATAGCTACTGCAAGAAAAATACGATTTACATCCAGTACAAGGGCAAAGTGAAGAAATATACGGGCGAGAAGAGCAACGATCTTCCGGATTCCTTCTACGAGTGATGTGTGTGTGAGTGATTTGTGAGAGAGACCTTATACAATGACTGACAGATAACTACCGCTCACCTTTCCGGGCCCGGCCGCATTCGGGGCCGTGTCCGGGAGGGTGAGTATTCTTGTGACCGAACCCCAGCGGGCGTTCGCCGTCCATATCCTGTGTTGAGCCAATTTTCTATTCTTTTTTATGCTGAAAAAACTACTTTTTACGCTATCGGTGACCCTGAGTCTCTGTTTGGCCTCCTTTGCCCAACAGGTCCAGGTAACCGGAACCGTCAAGGACAATGCCGGTAATCCGGTCGCCGGAGCCACCATCCTTGTCGAAGGGACCACGAACGGTACCACCTCCAATGTCGACGGTTCCTATTCCATCTCGGCCGCCTCGGATGCGACGCTGCTTGTCTCGTTCATCGGCTACCAGTCGCAGAAACTCGCCATCGCCGGGAAAACCCGTATCGACATCGTCCTCAAGGAGGATTCGCAGGCCATTGACGATGTGATCGTCGTCGCCTTCGGTACGGCCAAGAAGGAGGCCTTCACCGGTTCGGCTGCCGTGATCAAGTCCGATGACATTGCCAAATCGCAGCAGTCGAACGTCGCTCAGGCCCTGGCCGGCAAGGTGGCCGGTGTGCAGCTGACGAACACCTCCGGACAGCCCGGTACGAGCCCCGAAATCCGCGTCCGCGGTTTCAGTTCGCTCAACGCCGGAAACGGCCCGCTGTGGATCGTCGACGGCATGCCCTATTCGGGAGACCTGAACAATCTGAACCCGAACGATATCGAGTCGATGACCGTGCTCAAGGATGCCGCGTCGAATGCCCTGTACGGAGCCCGCGGTGCCAACGGCGTGGTGATGATCACCACCAAGAAGGCCAAATCGAAGGAGGCCGTCATCTCGTTCGATGCCAAGTGGGGTGTCAACTCGCGTGCCGTCAAGGACTACGAGTACATCACCGATCCGGCTCAGTTCTACGAGGTGCACTACGACGCCCTGAAGCGTTACTACCTTGATTCGGGTTACAGCGAAATTCAGGCTCACTCGCTGGCCAATCAGAACCTGACCGCTTCGGCCAATGACGGCGGTCTGGGCTACATGGTCTACACGCTCCCCGAGGGGCAGGAGTTCATCGGCATCAACGGCAAGGTCAATCCGCAGGCCACGCTCGGCCGCCGCGTCGTCTACGAGGGGGAGGAGTACTACATCCAGCCCGACAACTGGACCGATGCCGCCTTCCGTCACTCGCTGCGTCAGGAGTACAACATCAGTATTTCGGGGTCGGGCGAGAAGACCTCGGTCTATGCGTCGGCCGGCTACCTCGACAATCAGGGTATTGCCTACAACTCCGACATGCAGCGCTTCACGTCGCGTCTGAAGGTCGACTATCAGGCCAAGAAGTGGCTGAAGATGGGTGCCAACCTCAACTATTCGCGCTTCAACTACGACCAGATCGACGACGGAGGCGCCAGCAACAGTTCGGGCAACGTCTTCGCCTACACGACGACCGTCGGCCCGATCTACCCGCTCTACATCCGTGACGGCAACGGCAACATCCGCTACACGGAGGACGGGATCATGATGTACGACTACGGCCACAATGCCGGCATGGAGCGTTCGATCTTCACCGACAGCAACGCCCTCTCGGATTCGCGCCTCGACACCTCGAATGCCGAAGGAAACGCCTTCAACGGCACGACCTATTTCGACATCACCTTCCTGAAGGATTTCAAGTTCACGTTCAATGCGGGCGTCACGCTCGACGAGACGCGCTCGACGAGCATCATGAACCCCTATTTCGGACAGTACAAGGGCGAGAAGGGCCTCATCGGAAAGGGCCACTCGCGTCAGTTCGAATACAACACGCAGCAGATCCTGAACTATACCAAACAGTTCGGGGCCCACAACCTCAACGTCATGGTGGGTCACGAATACTACAATGCCCGTAGCTACAGCCTCTCGGCCAGCAAGAGCCACATGCTCACGCAGGAGAACGACGAGCTTTCGGGTGCGGTCATCGACAAGCAGAGCGCCGGATCGTCGCGCAGCGAGTACAACAACGAAGGTTACTTCGCCCGCGTGATGTACGACTACTCGAGCAAGTACTTCTTCTCGGCCTCGTTCCGCCGCGACGCCTCGTCGCGCTTCCACCCCGATCACCGCTGGGGTAACTTCTGGTCGCTGGGCGGTGCGTGGATCCTCTCGCGCGAGGATTTCATGGCCGGGACCCAGGAGTGGCTGGACAACCTCAAGGTGAAGGCCTCGATCGGTTCGCAGGGTAACGACAACATCGGCAACTTCCAGTATACGAACACCTACACGATCGAGAATGCCAACGGCGAAGTCTCGACGGTCTTCAACTCGAAGGGTTCGGAGAACATCACCTGGGAGACCAACTCGAACTTCAATGCCGGTGTCGAGTTCAGCTTCCTGCGCGGAATGGTGACCGGCGGCGTGGAGTACTTCCTGCGCAAGACCACCGACATGCTGCTGTCGTTCCCCGTACCGCCTTCGCAGGGCTACTCGTCCTACTACGCCAACGTCGGCGACATGCGCAACAGCGGTATCGAAATCGAACTCAACTACACGCCCATCCGCACCGACAAGATCGTCTGGGACATCAACCTCAACATGACCCACCTGCGCAACAAGATCACGATGCTGCCGCAGGAGCGCCGCAACAAGGTGGTCGAGGGCTACGGCGGTTACGTGAGCGGCACGACCTTCTTCGGCGAGGGGCTTCCGATGTACACCTTCTACATGAAGAAGTACGCCGGCGTATCGAGCGAGGGTGAGTCGATGTGGTACATGGACGAGACGGATACCGACGGCAACGTCATCGGGCGTACGACCACGACCGAATATGCCAAGGCTTCGGATTACCTCTGCGGCGACCCGATTCCCGACCTCTACGGCGGTTTCGGCACGAGCCTGAGCTGCTACGGTTTCGATCTGAGCGTGGCCTTCACCTATCAGATCGGCGGTCTGGCCTATGACTCGGGATATGCCGCCGCGATGTACTCGCCGGCCAACAAGTCGACGGGTATGAACTGGCACAAGGATATCCTCAACGCCTGGACGCCGGAGAACTCTTCGTCGAACATCCCGCGTCTGCAGTACGAGGATCAGAACCAGAACGGTCAGTCGGACCGCTTCCTGATGAATGCCAGCTACCTGAACCTGCAGAACATCAACCTCGGATATACGCTGCCGGCGAAACTCTCGCAGAAACTCGGCATCGACCGGATCCGCATCTATCTGGCCTGCGAAAACGTTTATTACTGGTCCAAACGGCAGGGTTTCGATCCCCGTTACTCCTACTCGGGATCCACTTCCCAGGCAACCTACTCGCCCGTGCGCACGATCTCGGGCGGTATCAATCTCCAGTTCTAAACGCCCAAAGATACATATACAGACTATGAAAAACAACTTGAAAATATCGCTTGCAACGCTTGCCGCAGCCGTTCTGGCCACGGGCTGCATCAAGGAAGCGACCCCGACGGATATCGCCATCGAACGTCAGGTAACGCTCGAAACGACGATCCGCGGTATTCCGGCCGCCCTGGTCAAGGCCGGATCGACGGGCTATGCCCAGCAGGGTGCCGCGTGGGACTTCTCGCTGCCGGCCATCCACCTGGCCATGGAGTCGATGACGGGCGACCTGGTGGTGACGGGCAACATCGGCTACGACTGGTTCGCCCAGTGGGGTACGAACGACGCCCTGGGAGCCGACTACGCCGTCGGAGCCCTGACGTGGGACAACTACTATACGTGGATCATGATGGCCAACAGCGTCATCAGCCTCATCGACACGGATGACTACATGTCGCTCGATGCCACGCAGCGCTCCTATCTGGGCTTTGCCTACGCCTATCGCGCCATGTTCTACTTCGACCTGGTGCGGCTGTACGAGTTCAAGGAGAATACGGTCACCTCGGCCCCGGAGCTGCTGGGTCTGGGCGTGCCCATCGTGCTGCCCGAGACCACCGAGGCGCAGGCCAAGAACAATCCGCGTGCGAAGGTCGACGACATCTACGACCAGATCATCTTCCCCGACCTGGACAAGGCCGAGACGCTGCTGGAGAGCTATGCGGCTCCGGACAAGTATACGATCAGTCTGGCGCTGGTCTACGGTCTGAAGGCGCGGGCCTACCTGGAGCGCGGCACGGCCAAGAACGACGTTGCGGCCTATCGGTCGGCGGCCGAGTACGCCCGCAAGGCGATCACGGCCAGCGGCTGCACGCCGCTGACGCAGGAGCAGTGGGAGGATCCGACCAACGGCTTCAACAGCGCCACCTCGAACGACGCCTGGATCTGGGGTCTGGCTCTTCCGAACGAGAGTGTATCGCCGCTCTTCTGCTTCACGGCGCACATGAGCTGCGAGAACGACTGGTCGGACTACCACGCCGGCCGCGGTATCAACAAGAACCTCTACAACAGCATCAGCATCCGGGATTTCCGCCGCCACTCGTGGCTCGACCCCGACCGCAACAGCTATGCCTACAAGAGCTGCCGCAGCGACAGCAAGGATTACTTCGCCAACAGCCTGAAGGATTATGCCAACATCAAGTTCCGTCCGGCCCAGGGGGCCTATCAGGACTACAACGTCGGCGGTGCGGCGGATCACTGCTGCATGCGTGTCGAGGAGATGTACTTCATCGAGGCCGAGGCTACGGCCCAGGCCGGCAACCTGCCGGAGGGTGTTCGTCTGCTCAACTCGTTCATGACCAGTTACCGCATGATGGACGGTGCGACGTACGACTGCTCGGTCAAGGTGGGCTCGTCGCTCGAAAACTTCGTCAACGAGCTCATGTTGCAGAAGCGTATCGAGTTCTGGGGCGAGGGCATCGTGATGTTCGACATGAAGCGTCTGAACATGTCGAGCAAGCGCGGCTATGTGGGTACGAACGCGCCGTCGTCGTACCGGCTCAACGTCGATGGCCGGGCTCCCTACTGGAACCTCGTCATCACGCGCGGTGAGACGCAGAACAATCCCGTCATCGCCAAGCAGAACAACCCCGATCCGTCGGGTAGGATCGAACCGTGGAAATAATCCGTACGGACGAGCGAATCGCTATCAAATTCAAACCATAAATTCAGCGAACCGTGAAGAATTTCAAATATCTTTTGTGGACATTCCTGGCAACGGCACTGGTGGCCGGTTGTACGGACGATCCAACCTATACGCGCGGAGCCGAAGAGGACCCGAATACGTATGGGGTCTACTTCCCCACGCAGAGCTCGCCGACCGAGGTGGAGGTCTCTTCGGCCGACCCGCTGGAGGTGACCTACAAGGTCTGCCGCACGCGGTACATTGATGCCATTACGGTGCCCGTCGAGGTGACGACCAGCGATGAGGGCATCTTCGACATCGAGCCGCTGTTCTTCGGCCCCGGCGAGAAGGAGACCGAATTCAAGGTCTCGTTCCCCAACGCCCAGAAGGGCAAGGAGTATACGTGCGATATCCGCATCGTGGACCCGCACTACATCTCCATCTACGGACCCAATGCCACGTCGCTCTCCTTCTCGGTGATCCGTGCCGACTGGGTGCCCCTGACCAGCGGGGACGGGTCGACGAACAAGGGCAAATGGCGTGACGACCTGATCAGCAACCTCTATTCGACGAACAGTTCGGGCTTCAACCCCAATCCCGAAATCGAGGTCGAGATGTACGAGCGTGACGACAAGCCGGGTCTCTACCGGATGAAGATCTACAATGCCGCCTTCATGGAGGCCATGACCGGAAAACCGAACTTCTCCTATCAGAGCCGCGATGTCTATACGATCATTGATGCCAGCGACCCCGACAAGGTCTATATTCCCTATCAGAACACCGGATTGTCGCTGCTGACCACCGACGGTGAGATCCGCATCGCCTCGAACGTTTCGGAGAACTTCTCGATGGACGAGTCCGGCAACCAGTACGGAACGCTGAAGGACGGCGTGATCACCTTCCCGACGCAGAGCATCATGCTCGAGCTGGAGAAGCACTCCGGCGTGTTCTACTATGGGAACATGTCGGGCCTGCTGCGGATTCAGCTTCCGGGAGTCCAGGCCCCCGACTATACGGTCAAACTGACCAAGCACGAACCGGAGGATGGCGTCGTGAATATCGATGCCGCATTTTCCGACGATGCCAAGCTGATGAAATATGCGCTCTACGACGGAGTGGTCGACGATGGACAGGCCAGCCTCTATGCCCAGGATCTGGATGCCGCCAAGGCGGATCCCGACACCTTCGACGGCTCGATCTCGGAGTCGGGCACCATCAAGATCGAAGACCTCAAGACGGGCAAGTATACCCTTGTCGGCTGCATCTACGGCGAGGAAGGCGGCGACCTGAAGGGGTATGCCTATGTGTCGTTCGGCTATGTGGCCGCCGGCGAGGAGAAGGAGATCGACCTGACCTACGGTCTGGAGACCTCGAACGAGTTTGCCGGACAGGGCATCTCGTCGGACAATGCCGTGAAGTTCTATGCCTATGGTTCGGAGATCGAATCGCTGACCTACGGACTCTTCCGTACGAGCAGCATCTCGGGTCAGTCGCTCGATGACCTGCTCGACAAGCAGGGTACGGAGCTCTCCGACGAGGAGCTCGAGAATCTCAACGACGGTCACTTCAGCACGATGCTCACCGGTCTGAACGGAGACAGCGAGTATACCTTTGCACTGCGTGTCAACAATGGCTATTTCACGCGGACGAAGTCGCAGACGCACAAGACGACGGGAACCTTCAACCCGGGTCTGGAGTACTACAGCTACAGCGACTACCTGGCCAATGGCAGCCAGCCCTCGCTGAAGAAACTGACCGGCACGACGTGGAACTACTACGCCATCAATCTGATGGACGACGAACCGGAACCGGTTCGTCGGCGGATAGGCGAGGTGACGATGTACGAGGATCCCGAACTGAGCACCAGTTCGCAGCCGGTGGTCCGTATCAAGGGCCTTTCGGGCATCGACTTCACCTCGGGAGGCGAGGCGCTGGGCTACTACATCCCCAATACCTCGATGTTCTCGGGTTACACCGGAGCACTGGGCCTCTATGCCGACGGCGAACAGACGACGGGTATATATCTGGGACAGAAGACCTATCTGGGCTTCATGCCCTCGGACGGCAATGGCATCTACTTCTCGTTCGGCATGTTCCTGGGTGCCGTGGCTGACGGATATCTTTATGTCGTGACATCGCCTGCGGCCGTTGAACAGGGGCTGATGTTCTCGTATCTTTTCACGGGGTCGGTTTATGACCTGTTCAGTCTGACGATGGAGATGATGCTCGTCGATCCGGAGAAGGATATGGGCGGCATTCCCGCTGCGGTCGAGAAGAACATCGCCCTGATGCGGGAGAAGATCCGCAACGGATTCCGTCCGCGGAACTTCGTCGAACTGCCCGAGTTTGGCGGTGGGCAGCCCGATATGCCCGCTTTCGGCGGTCGTGAGGCGATCAACGTGGGGGTAAACCGGATTCCGGCCTCGATGCCGACGCTCAAGCGGGCCGAGGCGAAGTTCTCGGTGACGTCGGCACGGACGGCTGATGCCGGAACGGAGATGACCTTCAAACGAATCGGAAAGAAAGTAGAATAACAGCGTAAGCCCCGGGACGGGTCCGGACTCCGTGTGAATCCGGCCCGTCGCGAGCGGCGTAATTCAATACGATACACAGATATGCAGAACAGAAAGAAAGTATTGATTCTGGCATCGCTTCTTTTTGCGGCGTGCGGCTCGGATCCCATCCAGGATGCGGCTACCTCGGTTACGGACCCGCAAGAGCCGGCGGCAGCCAAGATCTGCAACTCCTCCACATCGGCCGTCAAGGGAACGATCATCGCCAAGTTCAATGAAGAGGCGATCCCCGTTCTGGAAGAGGCGGCGGCCCGTCAGGCGGCTACCCGTTCGCAGGTGACGCGTTCGGGCATCCAGCAAGTCGACGAGATTTTCGAAGAGTTGCATGTAAGTTCGTTCAAGCGCGTGTTCCCCTATGCCGGCGATCGCGAGGCGCAGACGCGTGCCGCCGGATTGCACCGCTGGTATGTGCTCACCTTCGACGAGGATCAGGATCTCGACGCGGCGGCCGAGCGTCTGGCTTCGGTTGCCGAGGTTTCGAAGGTGCAGTTCAGTGTCGAGCTCCGCAAGGCGTACGACGGCAAGGCCTATCCCTTCACGGGCGGAGCCCACGGAGAGACTCGTGCGCTGGTAACGTCGGATTTCAACGATCCGAACCTCTTCTGGCAGTGGCACTATATCAACAATGCCGATGCCGCCATTTCCACGGCGGCCCGCGTGGGTGCCGATGTCAATGCCGCTCCGGCCTGGAAACTCACGGGCGGCAATTCGCAGGTGATCGTGGCCATCGTCGACGAGGGCATCAAGTATACGCACCCGGATCTGGCGGCCAACATGTGGACCAATCCGAAACCCTCGCCGGAGTACAACAACGAGGATATCCACGGCTACAACTTCGTGGACGACGGCCCCATCACGTGGGACAAGCGCGAGACCTCGATCTCGGGCGAGGAGTTGGGTGACTCGGGCCACGGAACGCACGTGGCCGGCACCGTCGCTGCGGTGAACAACAACGGTATCGGTGTTGCCGGTGTTGCCGGCGGCACGGGCAACAACGACGGCGTGCGGCTGATGTCGTGCCAGATCTTCTCGGGCAGCAAGGGCGGCACCGACCTGATTGCCAGCCAGGCCATCAAGTATGCCGCCGATCACGGAGCTTCGATTCTGCAGTGCTCCTACGGTTACAGCGGCAACGATATCTCGTCGGACCGTATGTATGAGGAGCGTTCGCCGCTGGAGCACGAAGCCCTGCTCTATTTCATGAATCAGAAAAACTGCCCGGCACTGGACGGAGGACTGGTCTTCTATGCGGCCGGCAACGACGGCCTTCCGGTCTCGCAGTATCCGGGCGCCTACCGCGATTTCATCTCGGTGACCTCGATTGCTCCCGATTACCTGCCGGCCTACTACACGTGCTACGGTCCGGGTTGCAATGTGGCGGCACCGGGCGGTGAGACCACGGGCCAGAGCGGCGGAGAGAAGGCCGGTGTGTTGTCGACGCTCTGCTCGGAGATCTCCGGAGCGGACTACGGCTACATGCAGGGTACCTCGATGGCGTGTCCCCACGCTTCGGGCGTAGCCGCACTGGGCCTCTCGTATGCGCTGGCCAATGGCAAGCACTATACGCGTGAAGAGTTTGTGTCGATGTATCTCACGTCGGTCAGCGACCTGGAGTGCTATCTGGAGGGAACGAAGGAGACCGGCGCCGTTCTCAATCTGGAGGATTACCGCGGCAAGATGGGTACGGGTCTGATCGACGCCTATCAGCTGCTGATGCAGATCGAGGGTACGCCCTGCCTGAAGGTTCCGACCGGATCGCTGCAGTTGATCACCCTGTCGCAGTATTTCGGCGGATCGGCGAACAATCTGACCTATACGGGCATCGAGATGTCGAAGGAGGATCAGGAGAAACTCGGCTTGCCGTCCGAACCGGAGATGTACAACGGACAACTGATGATCAAGTGCATGAAGCCCGGTGTGGCCCACATCACGGTGAAGGCCGTTGCGGGCGGCAACCGTCCGGGCTCGGCCACGATCATCGGCGGTATCGAGGTGACGAAGGAGTTTGCGATCATCGCCCGTGATTCGGGTTCGAAGAACGGCGGTTGGCTTTAACCTGAAATTGCATGAAACACATGAAAAAATACATCTATATTCTCTTTGCAGCATTGCTGTTTGTCGGATGTTCGGACGAAGAGTCCGTAACGGTCGATTCGGAGGTTGTCGGCGAATGGCAATTGATTCAGTGGAACGGCGACATGGCGGATGACTTTGTCGTCTATCTGGAGTTTTGTTCCGACGGCACGTTCAATCTGTACCAGCGGGTCGAGTATTCGTATTTCGAGCGTTATGCTGGGCGTTATACGGCCGACAAGGGGCTTCTCGAGGGCCGCTATGACGACGGAACCTCCTGGTCGTACGGATTTGCGGTGAGTGACGGCGGATATACGTTGACGTTGACCGATCAGAAGAGCCAGGAAGTGAATGTCTATACGCGGACGACGGTTCCTGCGGATGTACGCAATGTGGCGGTGACTCGTTCGGAGACGGGCGGCAAACGGTTCCTGTAGTCGTCTCCTTCTCTGCCAGGAAATGAAAAGAGGAGTGGTTCCTTGTGGGGCTGCTCCTCTTTTTTTTGTGGATTATCCGTGTGGTGTGTGCCGGGAGTCTTGACTATTTGTCTGAGACCTTGTTTTTCAGGGGCAGGATGTCGGTTTCACCGGCGGGTGCAGCCTGAAGACGATCGCTTCGATCGCCCATCCGGGCTCTTTGCCCCTTTGCGCCTTTGCCTCTTAGACGCAGGGGACAGTCAGTGTTGTATGGATCGGCGGGGTATTTTCGTCAACCTTTCGTCTGTGCGCGGGAAAGGGGACTGACTTGTAGATTCGGTTTTGGAAGGAGGCGGGGCAGTGTTACCGAGTTTCCGGGCATAAAGGACCATAACGTACTCACCTTGCTGCGAGGGTTGATTCCGTCTGGCGATTGTCCGTTTTCCGCGTGGCGGCAGTTTCGATCGGTTTAAACATTGGTTTAAACAAGCTCCCGAATTCACGGTAAAAACCGTTCGAAACAGCACACAAAAAAACCACTCACATTGCTGTAAGTGGTTGATTTTGAGAGTGACGCCGACAGGACTCAAACCTGTAACCTTCTGATCCGTAGTCAGATGCTCTATTCAATTAAGCTACGGCGCCTTTCCTTGATTGCGAGTGCAAATGTAGGGCAAATTTCCGAACTGTGCAAATATTTCGTTGAAAAAATTTTATAAATTCTCCCTTGTTTTCTGCCTCTATCTTGCTCCTTCCAGATTGTCAGCCGATTACATTTTGACTCCGGTCTGCCCTCCGAATCGCCTTCGGGAATCTCCCGGAGCTCTTTCCCGTTTCAGCCGGAGTGTTGAAACCGTCGGCCTCCGTATGTTCCGCCTCCGTATGTTCCGCCTCCGTATGTTCCACCTCCGTGTGTACAGTCTCCCGCTTTCAGCTTCCCGTCTTCCGCCTACTGCCTTCCGCTCCTCCGCTATTTGATCTCCCGGTCGGGGTGTTTCTTCAGAAACTGCTCCCAACTCTGCGTTCCGCCCTTCGAGGCCGCCTTTTTACCGCCTCCGAGTCCCTTGACCCGTTCGTCGCCCAGGACGGCATTCAGCGGGCTGGAGGTGGCGTAATAGTGGCACAGTGCCACGGCCATGCCGTCCGTGGCATCGAGTCGTCGCGGTGGCTCGTCGATGGTCAGCAGCCGGCAGACGATCGAGGCCACCTGCTCCTTGGTGGCTGAACCGCGCCCCGTGATGGCCTGTTTGATCCGCATCGGAGCGTATTCGAAGACCTGCAGGTCACGGCTCAGCGCTGCGGCCATGGCCACCCCCTGGGCACGTCCCAGCTTGAGCATCGACTGTACGTTCTCACCGAAGAACGGCGATTCGAGGGCCACCTCGCGCGGGCCGTATTCGTCCACGAGTTTGCCGACCCGGTCGAAGATATAACGCAGCTTGGCATAGGGGTCTGTGAGGCGGTGCAGGTCGATGGCTCCCAGTACGACCGAGCGGATCGTACGTCCCTTGACCTCCAGCACGCCGTAACCCATGTAGTTCGTGCCGGGGTCAATGCCCATGATGCGGTATTTTTCCTGCGGTTTCATGTCTTTATGGAGCATTTCGGTGTTTTCGGTGTTTTTCAGTCACTCCGGGGCGGGACCGATGGGCTGCCGTCGGGGCTGGAACGAAGACGCCCCTGCAGCCGGCCAACCGGATCCGCAGGGGCGCTGTCGTGACGGACTGCTTATTTGAGCAGTTCGGCGATCTTGTTGTAGAGCTCCTCGCCGCGCAGATTCTTGGCGACGATCTTGCCCTCATGGTCGATCAGGAAGTTTGTCGGAATCCCCTGGATGGCGTAATCCTTGGCCGACTGGTTCTCGAATCCATCCAGCGAGCTGACATGAATCCAGTTCATCTGGTTCTCCTTGACGGCGTTGAGCCAGCTGTCGCGGTTGTTGTCGTAGGAGTATCCGAAGATCTCGAAACCCTTCTTGTGGAATTCGTCATAGGTCTGCTTCAGATAGGGGACCTCGCCCATGCAGGGACCGCACCACGAAGCCCAGAAGTCGAGCAGGATGTACTTGTTTGCGGGGTTCTCGACCACCGATTTGAGCGACAGCTCCTTGCCGTCGGCATCCTGAGCCGTTACGTCGATGAAGGGCTGACCCACGTCGGTTTTTTGTTTGGCTTGGGCGTGCGCCTTCAGATTGACGAGGACTTTGGTCTGCTGCATCTCGGGGGAGAAGAGGGCGATTTCGTCGAGCAGCTCCTTGCCCGAGAGTTCGTAGCTCATCTGATCGGCCAGCAGCAGGGCGCCGAAGAGGTTGTTGCGGTTCTGCTCGACGGCCAGGTGGGCCAGCTCCTCATACTCCTTTTCGATGGCGGCGCGGCGCTCTTCGGTGGTCGAGCTGTCGCGGTACTCCATGATCAGGCGGTAGCCGGCATCGGCATATTCCGTGCTGGCATCATTGGCCGGGGTTCCGGTGACGCGTTTGCGCATCGGGCTGTCGGGGTCGTCGCTGATCTGGATTGTTCCGGGTTCGAGCAGCAGCATGGCGGTAAACGTGGCGTTTTCATCGCGGGCATCGCGCAGAATGGCGATCTGAGGCTCCTGAGCCTCGCCCTTGAGGCGGAAGGCGCCCTCCTTGACGGTTGCCGAGTCGAGCAGGTTCTCCTCCTGGTCGAAGAGATAGACCACGGGATTTGCTCCGTCGACCTTACCCTCGATGACATATTGGTTCTTGCTGCCGCAGCTGGCCAGCAGGGTGGCGCAGGCTGCGAAAATGAGGATTTTTTTCATGGTTTCCTATTTTTGGAGTTCTTTGAGTTGTTTTTCGAGTTCGTTGACGCGCCGGGCGAGTTCCGGCAGGTCCTTGAAAACGGCCGACGAGCGATGATATTGCATGCCGGGCAGGGCAGGATATCCCAGGCGGATCTCGCCGTCGGGGACATTCTTGTCGATACCGCTCTTCGAGCCGACCTTCACCCGGTTTCCGATCGTCACGTGGTCGGCGATGCCGACCTGTCCGGCCAGGAAGCAGTTGTGACCGACCTTCGAGGTGCCGGCGATGCCGGTCTGGGCCGACGAGACGGTATTCTCGCCGATCTCGACGTTGTGGCCGATCTGGATCAGGTTGTCGAGTTTCACGCCGCGGCGGATGATCGTCGAGTCGGTCTTTGCGCGGTCGATGCAGGTGTTGGCTCCGATCTCGACGTGGTCCTCGATGACGACGTTGCCCAGCTGGGGGATCTTGTCGAAGCCGCCCTCGGCATTGGGCATGAATCCGAAGCCGTCGGCACCGATGACGGCCCCGGCATGGAGGATGCAGTCGGCGCCCACCGAGCAGCCTTCGTAGATCTTCACGCCGGGATAGAGCGTCGTGCCCTCGCCGACGGTGACGCCGGCACCGACGTAGACCTGGGGATAAATCTGACACCCCTTGCCGATCCGGGCGCCCTCTTCGATGACCGCGAAGTCACCGACGTAGCACTCTTCGCCGACCGTGGCCTTTTCGGAGATCGAGGCGCGGGGGCTGATCCCCTTACGGCGGGGTTTTGCGGCGTTGTACATTTCGAGCAGTTTCACGACGCAGGCGGCGGCGTTGTCGACCTTGACCAGGGTGGTGGCCACGGGCTGCGAGGGTTCGAACGAGCGGTCGACCAGCACGATCGAGGCCTGTGTGGTGTAGAGCCAGGGTTCGTATTTGGGATTGGTCAGATAGGTCAGCGATCCGGCTTTACCAGCCTCGATCGAGGAGACGGTGTGCACCGCGGCGTTTTTGTCGCCCACGACATCGCCGCCCAGAAAGCCGGCGATCATTTCGGCCGTAAATTCCATCATAATCGGGATATTGTTAGAGGTATTGGTTGATATCGATTCCCTGAGGGAGGAACTCCTCGACGGTACGTCCGAAGGAGAGGACCTCGCGGACGGTCGACGAGGAGATGTCGGCCACGGGGGCCGGCGTGAAGAGCATGACGGTGGTCAGAGCCGGGTAGATGCGGTGGTTGGTGGCCTCCATCGTGCGTTCGTACTCGAAGTCGGTGGTGTTCCTTACGCCGCGGATGATGGCGCAGGCGCCGACCTCTTCGGCGAACTGACCGGTCAGTCCGGTGTAGATCCGGGCCTCGACGCGAGGTTCGTGACGGTAGACGTCGTCGATCAGGCGTTTGCGGTTCTCGACGGTCAGCAGGCCGCATTTGGCGGTGTTGTTGCCGATGCCGATCACCACGCGGTCGAAGAGATTCAGCGCCTCGTCGACCAGCGCGGCGTGACCGCGGGTGAAGGGGTCGAACGACCCCGGGAATATTGCAGTGCGCTCCATATTCGGCAAAGGTAGAAAAAAAACGCAAACCGCGTACGTTTTCGGTGTTTTATTCGCGGTTTCGGATCCGGACGGCGTGCCGGCGTACATCGCGGGGAGGGTTTCAGGACGGGCGGTGCGGCCGGCCGGGCCGGTGGGTCCGGTGACCGGTTGCGGCGGTCAGCGTTCGATCCGGATGTATTCCGTGTAGACGATTCGCGTATGGGGGTTCTGCGAGACGATCTCCTGCCGCAGGGCCTTGGTGCCCCAGCGGATGAAGAGGAAACGGTGGGGGATGCGGTGGACGATCTGCCGCAGGGTGTCGACGCTGTGGATGCGGCAGTGGACCGAATCGCGACGGATGATCCCCTCGATGCGGACCCAGGGGTCGCTCCAGCGGAAGGAGTGCAGCGTGTCGAGCCGCGTCCCGAAGCTTCGGGAGAGGATCTCGGAGGTGTCGCGCCGCACGATGAGCGAGTCCCGCAGCGGGGTGCGGATTTCGAGCGTCGACGCAGTGGCGGTCCGGGCCGAGGCTTCGAGCCGACGGAGGCGGATGCCCAGCCGTCGGATCTCTTCGGCATCTTCGGCCCGCAGCCGTTCGAATTCGGCGCAGCGCAGCCGGAGCACCTGTGCCGAGGCGGCCTCTTCGCCGGCCTGCGTGCGGTAGAGGGCGATTTCGGAGGCCAGCGCCTCCTGATTCCGGGCCAGACGTTGATTCTCGCCGTGGTAATGGCGCCATACGACCATCAACGCAGCCGTGACCGCCACGGCATAGAGCATGAGGTATTTTTTCATGGATTGACGGGTTTGGTTCAACGCGCAAGATAGGTCGTCGGCCAGCGTTTCGGTTTCCAGATTTTTTGGAAACGGCCCTCCCCGGGGCGGGATTGTGCCCCTGCCGGCGTGCCGGGTTCCGATTCCCTCTCCGCTGCCCCCTCCTCTGCTGGCCCCTCCGCTATTCCAGCGCCGCGGCGATTCGTTCGGCCAGAAAGGTCATCAGCGGCACTCCGTTGCAGCGCGAGAGGGAGGTGATGCCGCGATGGTCCGTAAATAAGAGTTCCTCGATGCGGGACAGATCCCCGAGCCCGAACTCCTCCTTGCGCAGCTCCATCCCGGCCCGGCGGACGGCCTCCCGGGTGATTGAGCGCTCGACACTCTCCGGTCCCGGCGCTTCGAGTACCGTGCGACCTGCGATGGCGAAGAGCGGGGCCCCCTCGGCCTCACGGAAGTGCCCCTCGGCATCGCAGCGGATGGCTGCCTCCGCCCCCTGGCGTTCGGCCGCCCGGCGGGCCAGCAGCGTGGCCGCCTCATGGACCGAGGTGGGGGCCTCGGTCAGCGGCAGGTCGTAACGCAGCGCGACGGCTGCGGGTTGCACGCTGCGGTAGCCGTAGCCGTCGTAGTAGGAGATGCCGGCCGGCAGCAGCCGCTCCGAACCGTCGGCCAGCAGCTCGAGGCGGATAAATCCCGAGACCTCGGTCGGGTAGTGCTCCTCCCGGGCGCGGCGTTCGATCCGCCGTTGAAGCGCCTCGGCGGCGGAGGGGTACGGACGCCCGAACCATTCGCGCGAAAGGGCATCGAGCGTCGCCGCATGTTCGGCGACGTGGCGGGCCCGGCCGCGGGCCAGGTGAATGGTCTGATAGAGATAGAGGTCGGTCACTGGAGGAAGATTTTCAGCAGCAGTTCGCGCAGCAGCTCGCCGTCCGACGCACCGCCCGATCCGAGTCCCTTGCTTTTGGCGTCGTATTCGCGCAGCAGCCCCAGAATCTGGAAGACCTTGCGATTGTCCCACCGGGAGGCGTTCTGCTTGATTTCGCCCAGAATGAAGGTGTTGCTCTTGCGCAGGATGCGCATCAGCTCCTGATCCGAGGGAAAGGGCTTGTTGCGGTGGCGCGTAAGCCAGCGCAGGTAGTTCACCACGAAGAGGTCGCGGAACTGGTTGAAGAGAGCCATGACGGTCAGCAGCAACGGATTCTCCTTCGGGTTGCGGGCGAAGTGGTCGGCGATCATCAGGGCGCGGTTCATGTCGCGCGTAACGACGGCCTTGCACAACTCGAAGTTGTTGAAATCCTTCGAGATGCCGATATTGGCCTCGATGTCGCGGTCCGTGATGCGCTTCGTTCCTTCGGGGAGCGAGACGGTGAGTTTCTGCAGTTCGTTGGCGATCTTCGAGATGTCGGTTCCGAGGTGGTCGGTGAGCATCGAGAGGGCCTTCGGGTCGATCTCCAGGCCGCGGCGTCGGATGAACTGCTGGAGCCACGAGGCGATCTCGTAGTCGCGCGGGCGGACCGATTCGAGCACCACGCCGTTGGCGGCACACCCCTTGTAGAAGGCCGATCGCTTGTCGACGCTCTTCTCCTTGTGGCAGATGACGAGGATGGTCGTGGGCGAGGGTTTCTGGGTGTAGAGCGAGAGTCGGTCGATTCCCTTGAGCTGCTGGGCCTCCTTGACGATGACCACCTCGTACTGCCCCATCATCGGCATCTGTCGGCAGAGGTTGACGATCTGCCCGGTGTCCGAATCGCGGCCGTAGACGGTGATCTGGTTGAAGGCGCGGGCGGCCTCGTCGAGGATCGACGCGGCCAGCCGGTCGGCGATCCGGTCGATGAAGTAGCTCTCCTCGCCCATGAGCAGATAGATGCCCGCAAAGCGTCGGGCGGCGATATCGCCCATGATCCGCTCGAAGTCGGCCACGGAGTCCTTGAATTTCAGCGTCGTTTTGGCCATTTCAGACGATCTCTTTGGTGATTCGCAACACGTTTTCGGTGGTGGAGGTCAGCCGGTAGCGGTCGTCGATGCGCCGGCCGACGAGCCAGACGATGTCGTCGCCCGAGAGCAGGACGAACTGCCGCTGCTTTTCGGGCAGCGAGACCTTGGCATCGATCAGGAAGTCGCTGACCTTCTTGCGGCCGCTCATGCCGAAGGGGATGAACCAGTCGCCCTCCTTCCAGCGGCGCAGCGTGAGGGGGAATTGCAGGCGGTCGGCGTCGAGCTGGGCGATCTGCTCGGGGATGCCGAAGTTCTTGATCGTGTCGATGTCGCAGTATTCGAAGTAGAGGACGGCATTTCCGCAGTAGCTTCGCTGCGTGCCCTTCGGGACGCTCACCAGACAGGGATCTTCCGGGGCGATCGGCGAGACGAGGATGCGTCCGCGGTCGATCGTGGCCACATGGTCGCGGGCGTAGAAGCGGCGGCCGGTTGCGCCCTGCTCGAGGGCGTGGTACAGCGAGTCGATGACGTCGCCCTTGAATCCGTAGGCCGAGTTGAGCAGTTCGTAGATGACGAATTCGTGCGGGAAGGCGGGGTCGATGCGGTCGAGATGGATCGTGTCGATGCCCGCGTCGGAGGTGACGGCCAGGGCGCGGATGCGTTCGATGCCGTGGTTGATGAAGAGCTGGGCGTCGGTCAGACGGGCCAGGTTGCGGCACATCAGACTCGTGAACTTGGGGTTGATCTCGCGGATGCGGGGGATCAGCCCGAGGCGGATCTTGTTGCGCAGGTACTTGGTCGAGCGGTTCGACGAATCCTCGCGGTAGGGAATGTGGTTGGCGGCGGCATACTCGAGGATCTCGCGTCGCGAGGCGAAGAGCAGCGGGCGGATGACCTTTCCGACCTGTGTCGAGATGCCGGTCAAGCCGCGCAGGCCGGTACCGCGCAGCAGGTTGATGAAGAAGGTCTCGATCGAGTCGTCGGCATGGTGGGCGATGGCCACGACCGTATAGCCCTTCTGTCGGCTCAGTTCGTCGAACCAGGCGTAGCGGAGCCGCCGGGCGGCCATCTCCATCGACTCGCCGGTGCGCTCCATCTCGGCGGCGGTTTCGAATCGCCGGTTGTAGCACGGAACGCCGTATTTGGCGGCCTCCTTCTGGACGAGCACCTCGTCCTCGTCGCTTTCGGCGCCGCGCAGCTGGAAGTTGCAGTGGGCGACCCCGACCGTGTACCCGCAGCGGACGAAGAGCGAGAGCATGACCATCGAGTCGACGCCGCCCGAGACGGTCAGCAGGATGCGGTCGTCGTGCGTGGCGAGGTTGTTCTCGTCGATGTAGTGTTGAAAAGCTTCAATCAGTGCCATGACTCCTTATAATAGATTGACCTCGGTGTCGATCCGGATACCGAACTTGTCGCAGACGGTCTGCTGGACCTTTCGGGCGAAGGCGATCACCTCGCTGCCCGTGGCTCCGCCGTAGTTGACCAGCACCAGGGCCTGGCGTTCGTGGACGCCGACCGCCCCTTCGCGGTGACCCTTCAGCCCGGCGCGGTCGATGAGCCAGCCGGCGGCCAGCTTCACGCGCCCTTCGGGGGCGGGGTAGTGGGGCATGTCGGGATACTGTTTGAGGAGCTTCCCGGCCACCGAAGCCTCGACGACGGGGTTCTTGAAGAAGCTCCCGGCGTTGCCCAGTACGGCCGGATCGGGGAGTTTCGCGCGGCGGATGGCGCAGATCGCCTCGCGGATGTTGCGGAGCGAGGCTCCGCCGCGGGCTTCGACCTCGCGTTCGACGTCGCCGTAGGCCAGCCGGGGGCGGGGCGTGCGGGAGAGTTCGAGTTCGATGGCGGTGATGATGACCCGTCCGCGGAGCGTATGCTTGAAGACGCTTTCGCGGTATCCGAAGGCGCAGTGTGCGGCGTCAAGGGTGAGCATCGAGCCGTTTTCGACGCAGAACATCTCGACGCGGCGGATCGTATCGGCGGCCTCGGCCCCGTAGGCGCCGATGTTCTGCACGGGGGCGGCACCGGCCCGGCCGGGGATGAGCGAGAGGTTCTCGAGGCCCCAGAGTCCGCGTTCGACGGCCCATTCGACCAGATCATCCCACTCGACGCCGGCCTCGGCGCGCACCCGCACCGTATCGCCCTGCTCGGAGAGGAGCGAGATCTGCCGGGCGACGGGCGTCACGAGCAGCCCGTCGTAATCCTGCGTGAAGAGGATGTTGTTGCCGCCCGAGAGGACCATCCAGCGAGGGGGCACTCCGTGGGCGAACAACGCGCGCAGATCGTCCGGGTTTTCGAACTCGACGAGGCGCGCCGCCTGCTGATCGACGCCGAAGCTGTTTCGATCGCGCAGGCTGATGTGGTGAAATTCTCGGATCATGATGTGCAAAGTTACGAATAATTTGCGTAACTTTATTGCATGAAACCCCTAACCGATATGTTTACCGAACAGGATTTACAGCAAATTGCCGACCACGGGCTGACCCCGGCCCGGGTCGAAGCGCAGTTGGAGAATTTTCGCCGCGGTTTTCCGTGGCTGAACGTGGTGCGGGCCGCCTCGCCGGGCGACGGCATCGTGATGCTTGACGCGGCAGCGGCCGACGCCGCGGCGGCACGCTACGAGAAGGCCGCCGCAGGGCTCGATATCGTGAAGTTCGTTCCGGCGTCGGGAGCCGCCACGCGCATGTTCAAGGAGCTCTTCGCCTTCGTGAACGAGGGCAAGCGGGGTCCGGGCATCGACACGCTGCTCGAGAACATCGAACGCTTTGCCTTCTGGCCCGAACTGAAGGCGGTGCTTCCGGCCGGGGCCGACGACCGGGCGACGGTCAACGCCATCGTCAACGACGGCCTGGGCTACGGCCACAAACCCAAAGGGCTGGTGACCTTCCATGCCTACCCCGAGGGGGCTCGCAAGGCCGTTGAGGAGCACCTGGTCGAGGGGGCTGCCTACGCCTCGTCGAACGGCGTGGCGCGCATCCACTTCACCGTCTCGCCCGAACACATGGAGGGCTTCAAGGAGTTGTTGGCCCGGAAGGTGCCCCTCTATGAAAAACGCTTCGGGATCCGCTACGACATCTCGTTCTCGGTGCAGAAGCCCTCGACGGACACCATCGCCGTGAACCCCGACAACACCCCCTTCCGGCAGGAGGACGGGCGGCTGCTGTTCCGTCCGGCGGGCCACGGGGCGCTGATCGAGAACCTGAACGAGATCGACGCCGACGTGATCTTCATCAAGAACATCGACAACGTGACGACCGATGCGCGGCGCGGCGATACGATCCGCTTCAAGAAGGTGCTGGCCGGCGTGCTGCTCGACCTGCAGGAGCGGGCCTTCGAGTACCTGCGGGCGCTGGATGTCGACGGCTGCGAACTGGCCCCGATTGCGGAGTTCATCGAGCGGCGGCTGTGCGTGAAGCTGCCCGCGGACTACAACACGGCGCTGCTGCGTGCGGTGCTGGACCGTCCGATCCGTGTCTGCGGCATGGTCCGCAACGAGGGCGAGCCGGGCGGCGGACCCTTCTGGGTGGGGAATCCCGACGGCACGGAGTCGCTGCAGATTGCCGAGTCGAGCCAGATCGGTCCCGACGACCAGCCGCTGATGAAGTCGGCCACGCACTTCAATCCGGTGGATCTGGTCTGCGGCGTGAAGACCTCCAAGGGGGGCAAGTTCGACCTGCGGCAGTACACCGACCCCTCGACGGGCTTCATCTCGTCGAAGTCGAGCGGCGGTCGCGAACTGCGGGCCCAGGAGCTGCCCGGGCTGTGGAACGGTGCCATGGCGCGCTGGAACACGGTCTTCGTGGATGTTCCGATCACGACCTTCTCGCCCGTAAAGGTGGTGCAGGACCTGCTGCGTCCCCAGCACCAGTAGCGGTACGCTTTGAGTCCATGAAAAATCCCCGATCCATCTGTGGATCGGGGATTTTTTTGCGTCAATTTGCGTTGGATGCCCCTCTGCTGAGGCAGACCTCCTGTTGCGTTTCTTTGCAGAGTTTGTCGGGGGCTCGTTTCTCCTATTTCAAGGTATAGCCGTCCGGGGTTTTGCAGACGGTTCCCTGCTCGACCATCTGGCCGATCATGCGCGAAAGCGACGGACGCGCCACGCCGAGGATGAAGGCGACCTCCTGCAGGTTGCGGATCGAGTGGTTGTCCTTCAGATAGCTCACCACGCGCGAGGCGAGGCTCTGCAGGGCGAATTCGTTGATGCGCCGGCTGAGGAAGAGGCTGTGGTCGGAGATGATCGTCAGGAAGTTGCGCAGTACGGTGCGGTCCTGTTCGAGGATCTCGCGCAGGCTTTCGCGGGAGAGGACCCAGAGGCGGCAGTCGGCCTGGGCGATGATCGATACGGGATAGCGGTTTTCGGTTCCGAAGACGAATGCCGAGGCGAGCGTATCGGGGGCCGAGAGGGTGTCGAGGGTCAGTTCGCGCCCTTCGGCGCTGGTCATCTGCGCGTAGACGCTCCCCTCGCACAGCAGGAACAACGTTCGGCAGACATCGTCCTGCAGGGCGATGAAATCCCCCTTTCGGTAGGAGGCGTATCGGCCCGGGGAGCGTTGCAGAACCGCCTCCAGAACCATCCGGTCGCCCCCGCGGAAGAGGGGCATGTCGTAAATTTCACACTCCATCGAGGGTCGAATTTTGCAGTTGTGGATCCGGCGTAACATGGGTTACGCAAAACGTCGTTCGGGGGTTCTACTTTTGCACCCGGTTCGAAGGGGCGTTCTCCTCGGGACAGGATCCGACGGTGCTGCCCTTCGCCAACACGAACGAACGTACAAAGATAACAATAAAAAGGCCAAATGAGCAGATTTTTGACTGTTGTTTTATGGAGCAGCCTCTTGCTGACGGGGTGCCGGCAGGACGACTGGAGTCCGTCGGTACCGGCTGCGGCGGGCGATGCGGCGGTGTTCCGTCTCCGCGGCGGGGCCTACGACGGAGCGGCGACCCGCATGGAGGATCTCCGTACGGATTACGACCGCGTGGAGTTCCGCGTGGTTGACGCCGCTTCGGGGGATGTGATCGGCGATCTGAGGGGGCTCTACCACCCCGACGGTTCCGAACTGCGGATCGAGGGGCTTCGCGAGGGCGACTACCGGCTGCTGGTGCTGGGCATCCGCGGCGACTGGTCGCGTGACGGCGTGGAGGTGCACCCGATCTCGCACATCGACGAGGAGTGGGTGAGCTTTCCGGCCGATCTGGGCGAGCCGCTTGCGGCCGAATACTTCTATTCGCAGAGCCCCTTCACGGTGCGGACCGACATTTCGTCCGAGGGTATCGTCACCTCGCAGGTGACGGGCACGGAGACCCTCCAGCAGCGGATCATCGGACGTGCCGACTTCACCTTCGCCTACGAGAATCCCTATATCCGCACGGCGCTCGTGTCGTCGCGTGCGACGCTCGGCGGGGCCCGCTTCCATACGGGAATGACCGGTGCCGGGGAGTTCACCGGCGAGAGCGACGAACTCTCGCTGGAGACGGATCTCGAGGAGGTCTCCACCTATTGTTTCCTGCCTCTGGTCGGGGGAACGTCGCTGCGGGGCGAGATCGAACTGGTGACGCGCACCTACCGCGGAGGCGAAGTGCGCCGCACGTTTGCCTACGAGCTCGCCGATCTGGAGCCCAACCGCATCGAACGGATCCATACGCCGGTGGTCCATCCGGACAATACGTCGGGTACGATGTTCATCACGCCGCAGGCTTACGCCGAGGGCTCGCATGGACAGATTCTGCAGGACGGCGAGCCGAAGACGGTCTACACCGATCCCGCGCAGCGGCGTTTCAATACGGCGGCGCCGCTTCAGCTCTCGGTGACCGACGCCGGCGAGCTCCATGCGCGGTTCTACTCGCCGCGCCCCCTTTCGGGGGTGCTGGTCCGGGCGCGGATTCCGCGTGTCGACAGCGAGTATCTGGATCTGGCCTGGTTCGACAGCATACCGCCCTTTGCCGACTTCTGCGAGCGGCTGCCGCAGCTCGAACGTCCGACGCAGTGTCTGTCGGAGTCGGGCCGCTGGGTCGACCTTCCGCAGCTGACGGCGGCCGATTTCGAAGGGGTTGAGTTCGCCGTCGAGTGCGAGGACCCCTACTGGAAGAAACTGCGGCAGATCATCCACGGCTGGACCATTGCCTTCAGCCTTTTCAACGGTGATCCCGACCGTCCGGACGGCGGTCCCTCGGGCAACTGGATGGGTATCCGGCCCGTGCATTGCCGCGAGGCGGTGGCCTTCTTCCTGAACTTCACCTACATGATCGACATGCCCGAACACGAGGTGATCCTGCGCGAGAATCAGGACCGTCTCTACGGCAACGGCGGTGTCAACGACAAGGTGACCCCCGAGCGGGTGTTGAGCCAGATGCGCCAGAGCCGCAGCCTGAATGTCGGGCTGGTCTATCCGGGCAACGGCATCGTGGGTCTGGGCGGCGGTTCGTCGTACGGCGCCTACCAGCAGGCGTGGCTCCAGCACTACTTCAACACCTATTCGTGCGAGATCATGTTCCACGAGCTGGGACACGTCATGGGCTACAACCACAGCAGTTCGTTCACCTACGGACCCTGGGCGCAGGAGCTGATGAACCATTTCTACGTCAACCACCTCGATCAGATGCCGATCGACTCGCCCTCCTATCTGAACAGCAGCCAGAATCCGACTTTATATTGAACCGATGATGAAGATGCGACATACGATACGCCTGGCAGCCGCGCTGTTGCTGCCGCTGTTTGCCTCGACGGGCTGTTCGCGCGACGAGGTGCTCCCGATGTCCGCTCCCGCGGCGTCGACGCTGGCCCTGCGGCTGTCGGCCGCAAGCCCCGACGGCGGGCTTGCGGAGGCTTCCGATGCCGAGTCGGTGATCCATGCCGTGACGGCCTGCCGCTTCGAGGCGGGACGGCTGCAGGAGGTGATTCCGGGGGTTGCCGCCGCCGGCGAGGGACTCTACACCTTTTCGATGGCCACGCCGCGCGGCGAACTCCGCCTGGTGGCCAACGGCGCCGGCGTTGAGGCGCTCGGGAGCCTGCTCCCCGGCGTTACGACTCTTGCCGATTTCGAACGGCTCGAAGCCTCGCTCGGGGAGATGACCCGCGAGGGGCTGGCGATGACCGGCCAAATGACGCTCGACGCGGCGGAAGGGGCGGCCGGGGAGCGTGCCGTGACGCTGCGCCGCAGCGTGGCACGCATCGACCTGAGGTCGCGCGAGGCCGGGGTCGAGGTTCACTCGGTCGTCATCCGCCGGGTGGCAGACCGCGGATACCTCTGGGAGCCGTCGGCCCCGGCCACGCCCTCCTCGGCCGCCTGCGACGAGTTCCGTCGCGACTACGGCGACCGACCGCTGACGGAGGCGGGTGAGACGCTGCTCTACCTTTGCGAGCAGACGAACGACGCCATGGAGATCGAGGTGACGGCCCGTTTCGGCGGTGGCTGGCACCGCCTGCGGAGTACGCTCCCGGCCGCAATTCGTCGCAATACGGTCTATACGCTCGAGGTGCGCGGTCACGGTGCCGCGGCCGGCATCGAGGTGATCTCCGGCAGCTGGGAGACAGGTCCGGGCGTGGAGTCGACGCCTGTTGCCGAGGGGTTGATCGACGTCGCGTTGTCGGAACTTCCCGATGACGTACGGGTCAATGCCGCGTGCGACACGCTCTATATTCCCCATACGCCCAGCCGGCTGCGCGTCGTGCTGCGCGGCGGGGCGGGCTCCGAGGTGACGGTCGACGGCGCGGTGCGCGGAGTCGAGGTCACGCCGCAGCGTCTGACCCGCGGACTGGAGCAGGTGGCGGCCGTGGAGGTGAGCAGCCCGTTGCGGGTTCCGGGCACGAAGACCGGTTACGTCGGTCTGACGCTCTGGCGCGACGGGGTCACCTCGGGACGCGTCGTGCTCTGCTTTGCGGCCCACCCCGTGCGGGTCGAGGGTGAGTTGTCGTTCGACGATGCCGGACTCTGCGACTTCGGCCGCTACATCGAGGGCGAACTGGCCCGTATCACGCTCCCCGAGGGGATGCAGTTGCGGCTGGAGTTTGCCGACGGCGAGTCGAGGTGGATGGATCTGGCCGGAACGGAGGAGGGTGCGTGGCGCCTGCTCGGCGGCTGGAAGCCCAACGACCCGACGGCCGACGGCCGCGAACAGGAGGGACAGCTGGTCATCACCGATGCGGCGGGCGGTCACGCGGAACGCTACACCGTGCGGCGCCGCAACTGGGGTCTTCCGGTGGTGAAGATCGGCGGCGAGTGGTGGTGCAAGTACAACCTGCGGGGCAATGCGAAACGTTTCGAGGATCAGGTCCCGATTGCGGGCGATCCTGCGGCGGACGGTGCGCTGGCCGACCATCTGATCGCCTGCGACGGTGAGGAGCTGCTCACGCTGCTGGGCGACCAGTACCAGGCGTGCAGCCCCGAGGGGCTTCCGCTGCGCCACAACGGCACGGCCTTTTACCACGAGGGAATGGTCTCCACGACGCAGAACTACGGAACGCTCGATCCGGCGGAGATGGCCCCCTACGGCTACCGGATCCCCGATTACGACGACTATGCCTTCTTTACGCGCAACGAGAACTACAACATCGGCGGAGTGGGCGAGCGCACGTATACGAATGCCGCCGGCGAGTCGATCACGGTGCGCATCCAGGAGCGCAAGGCCGAATTCCTGGGCCACGCCTACGGGACGATTGCCGTCTACGAATTCCGCTCGGGCGATGCCGTGTGGGTGCTGGCCGGGCTAGGCCACCAGTGGAACACCACGGCGGGCAGCATCTCGCCGATGATGCTGCTGCTGGCCACCTGGGGCAATGCCTCGAAGACGTGGGTCATGGAGGGTTACGCCGCGGCCGACCGCCCGGGACAGAACTGGATCAAGTTCATGGCCCAGAATACGACCAAGACGCGTCTGGTGCGCTGCGTGAAGACGCCCGTCGAATACATCTACGACTGATCATCGAACAAGCAACCACATAACCTTAAGTAAACAAAACGTTAAACAAGACAAGACCATGAAAACGAACAAGATGACGACTGTGAAGACGATTGCTTTTGCCGCCGCCATGGCCCTGGGCCTGAGCTCCTGCTCCGAGCGGATGGAGACTCCGGCAACGCCGGGTGCACCGGCGCTGTTGCCGGTGGTGAGGGCGCAGCTGGCCGCCTTCGAGGGCGGAGGCCAGGCGCTCGAGGGTGAGAATACGCTGACCGACCTGCGCGCCTGCCTCTTCGTGGATGGCACGCTGGCGAAGGTCTACACGCTGCCCGTGACGCCCGATGCCGGCCGCGGCGTGCAACTGGAACGCCACGCCGGAACGCTCTACGTGGTGGCCAACACCGAGGTGCTGCTGGATCTCGATGCCCTGCAGCAGGGCAGCCTGAGCGAGAGCGACTGGAAGAAGATGGCCGTAACGACCGCCGGCAAGGCTCCGGCGAACTTCTTCTCGGGCAGCATCTTGCTCGACGGGCTGGAGAACACGCAGACGGAACTTCCGGTGACGCTCCGGCGCGGTGTGGCTCGTTTCGACCTGCAGATCCGCACGGCCGGCAAGGCTTCGGTAAGCAGCATCACGCTGAAGAATGCCGCGCAGTCGGCCTACCTCTTCCCGGTCGAGGGTGATCTTTCGCCCGAAGCCGTGTCGCGCCAGGATGTCGCCGCAACGATCTCGGAGCCGCTGACGCAGGATACCCCCGCCGTGCTCTACGCCTACGAGCAGGAGAACGACAACCTCACGGTGGAGATCGTGGCCGAGATCGACGGTCAGGTGAAGACCCTCACCAAACAGCTCGGCATGGCCCTCGAGCGCAACAAGATCTACACGCTCACGGTGCGCAAGGATGTCATCGACGTGAGCCTCGATCTCTCGTTCGACGAGTGGGAGCCGGGCGGTGACACCGAGCTCATGCCGGCACGCCGATAACCCGTCCGTCCGGACGACCGTACGTTTCACCCGTTCAACCTCGAAAAAAGCTGCAAATTCATGAAAAGACGAAATGATCTGTTGATGCGGACCCTGGGGCCGATGGCCCTGTGCGCAAGCCTTCTGGCGTGTGCGGAGTCTCCCGAGACGATTCCGGGGGATGCCGGCTCGGGCGGGGTGGTCCGGATTTCGGCCATGTCGTTCGCCCCGGGCGGCGACGCCCCGGCGGTGGCGGGCGAGGCGGCGGTCGGAAGGGTCGACGCCTACCTCTTCGAGGCGGGGCGTCTGACGCGGATCTTTAGTGAGCTCCCGCTCGTGGGATCGGGCTGCAGCCTGCAGCTCGAAAGCCTCTCGGGGCGGCTCTACGTGGTGGCCGACTGCCGCCCGGAGCTTCTCGACGCGGCGCCGGAAGAGGGTCTCTCCGAGCAGGAGTGGCTCGCCGCGACGATCGGCGGTGACTCCCTGGCGGCCGAGCGCTTCTCGACCGCACGGCTCGATCTCTCGGAGGTGACGCCCGGCACGGCCTCCGTACCGCTGGCGCTGACCCACGGTACGGCCCGCGTCGACCTGCGGCTACGGGTGGCCGGGGAGGCCGAAGTCCGTTCGATCACCTTCGCCGATGCCGCCTGTGCGGGTCCTCTCTGGAGCCGTGACGGGGCCGCCGTGAAGACCGGCACCGCCCTGCGCGATCTGGAGATCCGGCCGGAGACTCCCCTTGCGGAGGATACCCCCGCGGTGGCCTACCTCTACGAACAGGACAACGCCTCGCTGCGCGTGCGCCTGGAGGCGGAGATCGACGGCAAGCCCTCCTCGCTGGAGGGGGCGCTGCCGCGGCCGCTGCTCCGCAACCGCATCTATACGGTGACCGTGCGCAAGGATGCGACCGATACGGATGCCCGGCTGACGGTCGAGGCGTGGGGCGACGGCGGCGAGACGCCGCTCGATCCCGATCTCGACACTCCGCTGACGGTCGACACGGAGCGTTCGGAACTCCCCGACGGGGTGCGGGTCGAGGATGGAGGGTCGACCCTTGTGCTGCCCTACACCGAGACCGAGGTGATGCTGGCCGTGGCGTGCGACAGCCAGCTGGAGGTGATCCCGATGCCGGATTTCCCGCTGGTGGTCGAGGAGGTATCGACGAGTGCTACGCCCGAGGATATCAACCTCTTCCGGATCCGCAAGGGGCTCTTCGCCCCGAACCGCGAGGCGGCCGAGGTGCCGCTGCGCTTCCGCCGCAAGGGGCTCGAACAGTTCTACCCCGAGGAGCGGATCCTGCTGGTGCTGGAGGCCAACCCTTCGCGTACGCAGGGGGCGCTGGAGTTCGACAATGCCGAACACACGGTCGATTTCGAACGCTATATTGACAACGAGTTGGGTCGCTTCGTGCTGGCTCAGGGCAAACGCCTCGAGGTGGAGTTCGATCCGGGGGAGGATCCGTGGATCCGCCTCTCGGAAGCCGACGGCGACGCCCGGACGGTGCGTGTGGTGGCCGGCTGGCGCCCGAACGACCCGACGGCCGACGGACGCCGTCAGGCGGCCCGCCTGGTGGTGAGCAACCTTGAGGACGGTTCGCAGCGCGAGGTCTACACCGTCGTGCGCCGCAACTGGGGACTCCCGGTGACGTGGTTCCACGGCGTGTGGTGGTGCAAGTACAACGCCCGGGGCCGTTCGCGCCACTTCGAGGATCAGATCCTCTCGTCGGCCGACCCGGCCGTCGAGGCCGGCAAGAGCCTCTACGAATACCTGGGCTCCTGCTCGCCCGAGGAGTACTTCGACCTCTGGGGCTGGGGCTATCAGGGCGACAGCGGCCAGGGGCTGAAGGTCGTCGAGCAGGACGGCAAGGCCGTGCTCGAGGGTTTCTCGACCGACGTGACCGTACATATCAACAAACTGCCGGCCGACGCCCTCTCGCCCGACGGCTACGAGCTTCCCTCGATGGAGGAGTTCAACCGCGTCTTTGACGCCACGGACTACATCTGGATGATGTGGAGCGGTTCGCATACGCTCCGCACCCCCTGGGAGGGCCATTCGGCCATCAAGCGCACGCAGCAGCGGCGCAGCGACGTCACGGTCGGCTCGCTGACGCTCAACGAACTGATCAGCGTGCGGATGTGGAGCCCCGACTTCCCCGATGACGAGGGGATCACCTGGTACGGCGCTGCCGCACAGTGGAATGCCGACGGCATCCGCCACTCGAACCACTACAACAACATCCTCTTCGGCGTCCATTCGCCTGAAGGCTCGGGTTGGTACATCATCGGCGGCATGACCAACCTCTACATGACCAGGAACGGCGCCGGTCCGAAGGATACGCGCACGCTGCGCTTCAAGAAGTCGGCCGTGGAGTATGTCTACGGCCCCGACGCCGACCGCCCGATGCGATGAGTCCTCCGCCGCCCGATGGCTGTGAAGGATCCTCCGCCACCCGACGGACACGACCGCCGCTTTGCCGGCCGGACGTCCCGATTCCGAATCACCCCTGCTCCTTTCGGGACAGGGGTGATTCGCTTTCCCGGACGCGATGATCGTTTTTCACCCGAAATTCGTCATTTGCGGATAAATTGTCGCCGGCAAATGCGGTTTATTCGTAATCTTTTATATATTTGTAGGCGCATTTGAAAAACAAAATCAAAACACGATAACATGATGGAAAACAAACTGCAGGAGTTGACCCGCAAACTCTACGACGAAGGGTTGGAGAAAGGTCGTGCCGATGCCGACCGGCTGATCGCCGATGCCAAGGCCCAGGCGCAGAAGATCCTCGCGGAGGCCGAGACCCGCGCCGCCGGGATCGTCCGCGCTGCCGAGTCCCGCGCCGAGGATGTGGAGAAGAACACCATGACCGAGATCGCTCTGGCCGGACGGCAGGCCGTCTCGAAGATCAAGTCCGAGATCGCCACGATGATCGTCACCAAGGCTACGGCCGAAGGGGTCAAGTCCGCGGCGCTCGATCCGAAGTTCCTCGAGGAGATGCTCATCGCCGTGGCCCGCAACTGGAACGGTGCCGAGGCGGGCAAGGTGACGCTCGAAGCCCTGCTCCCGGAGGATGCCCGTCAGACACTCGACGCCGCCTTTGCCAAGAGCGCCCGTGCGCTGCTCGATGCCGGCATCGAGGTGGGGTGGTCCCGCGAGGTGAAGACCGGATTCAAGATCGGCGCCAAGGAGGGCGGTTACTACATCTCCTTCACGGATGCCGATCTGGAGGCCCTGCTGGGCGAATACCTCCGCGACAAGGTCTATCAACTCCTCTTCAAGGCTTAGGGCATGTTCGCAACCCAATACTATACGCTGGTTGCCTCGCTGAGAGAGTACGCGCTCGATGCCGATACGAAGGGTTTCGATGCCCGCGAGATCATCGACTCGATTCTCGAAGGGGTCTCGGCCGCCGATGCCCGCCGCGTGCGGCTTCTGTACGGCTACTACGACTGCGAGAATCTGGCGGCCCTGCGCAGCGGCCGGACGGCCTTCAATGAGCTGGGCAACCTCTCGCGCGAGGAGCTCGAGGAGGAGCTCCGCTCGCCGCAGCGTCTCCCCGAGGCGCTGGCCCGCGTGGTGAGGGCCTACGCCGATCCCGAAGGGGAGGAGGCCGAGTCGGTCGATACGGCGCAACGCTTCGAGAAGGAGCTCTTCGAGGCCTATTACGCGGCCTGCGAGGGGTCGCGCAGCCGTTTCCTGCGCGCATGGTCGGCCTTCGACCGCACGCTGCGCAACGTCACGGCCGCCGTGGCGGCACGTACGGCCGGCCGCAGCATCGACGAGGCGGTGGTCGGCCAGGGCGATGTGGCCGATCAGCTGCGGCGCAGTTCGGCGGCCGACTTCGGCCTGCGCGGCGAACTGCCCTGGATCGACGCCGTGATCGCCGCCCTGAACGACGAGGCCAACCTCGTCGAGAAGGAGCGTAAACTCGATCTGATCCGCTGGTCGGAGGCCGCGGAACTGGCTACGTTCGACTACTTCGACATCGACGCCATCCTCTCCTATCTGGTCCGCGTGAATATCGTGGCGCGCTGGACGCGGCTCGATGCCCGACGCGGCCGCGAGATGTTCACCCGCCTGATGGCCTCGCTCGACGGCCGGCAGCTCATTGAAAATAAACAATAAAACGATACCATGAAAACTACGGGACGTGTAAACGGTATCATCTCCAACATCGTGATCGTCAAGGCCGACGGACCTGTGGGCCAGAACGAGATCTGCCACGTATGGGCGGGAGATACGAAAATGATGGCCGAGGTCATCAAGGTCATGGGCGATTCGGCCTATGTGCAGGTTTTTGACAGCACGCGCGGCTTGAAGATCGGCGACCGGGTCGAGTTCGAGGGACACATGCTCGAAGTGACGCTGGCGCCGGGACTGCTGTCGCGCAACTACGACGGTTTGCAGAACGACCTCGAAAAGATGGAGGGTCTGTTCATTGCGCGCGGTTCGATCACCGACCCGGTGGATTTCGACGCCGAGTGGGAGTTCACGCCGCTGGCCCAGGCGGGCGACAAGGTTTCGGCCGCGTCGTGGCTGGGCGAGGTCAAGGAGCAGTGGGTCATGCACAAGATCATGGTTCCGTTCGCGATGACGGAGAGCTATACGGTCAAGAGCGTGGCGAAGGCCGGAAAATACAAGGTCACGGACACGATCGCCGTGGTGACCGACGCCGAGGGCGCGGAGCACGCGATCACGATGGTGCAGAAGTGGCCCGTCAAGCAGGCCGTGCGCTGCTATACGGAGAAGCCGCGTCCGTCGCGCGTGATGGAGACGGGCGTGCGTGCGATCGACACCTTCAACCCGATGGCCGAAGGCGGTACGGGCTTCATCCCGGGGCCGTTCGGCGCCGGCAAGACGGTGTTGCAGCACGCGATTTCGAAGCAGGCCGATGCCGACGTGATCATCATGGTGGCGTGCGGCGAGCGCGCCAACGAGGTGGTGGAGATCTTCAAGGAGTTCCCCGAACTGGTCGACCCGCGCACGGGTCACAAGCTCATGGAGCGCACGATCATCATCTGCAACACGTCGAACATGCCGGTTGCGGCTCGTGAGGCTTCGGTCTACACGGGCATGACGATCGGCGAGTACTACCGTTCGATGGGTCTGAAAGTGCTGGTCATGGCCGACTCGACGTCGCGTTGGGCGCAGGCGCTGCGCGAGATGTCGAACCGTCTGGAAGAGCTTCCGGGACAGGACGCCTTCCCGATGGACCTTTCGGCGATCATCTCGAACTTCTATTCGCGGGCCGGTCTGGTGAAGCTCTCGAACGGCCGGACGGGTTCGGTGACGTTCCTCGGCACGGTGTCGCCGGCGGGCGGTAACCTGAAAGAGCCGGTCACGGAGTCGACGAAGAAGGCTGCGCGCTGCTTCTACGCCCTGTCGCAGGGCCGCGCCGACTCGAAGCGCTACCCGGCCATCGACCCGCTGGACTCCTACTCGAAGTACCTCGAATACCCCGAGATCCGCGAATACCTCGACGAACACATCGAGAAGGACTGGGTGGACCTCGTGTATGCGGGCAAGACGATCGTGCAGCGGGGCAAGGAGGCCAACGACCAGATCAACATCCTGGGTGACGACGGCGTGCCGGTGGAGTACCACGAGCGGTTCTGGAAGTCGGAGCTGATCGACTTCGTGATCCTGCAACAGGATGCCTTCGACGACATCGACGCCAACTGCCCGATCGAGCGTCAGAAGATGATGTACGAGATGGTGCTGGGGATCTGCCGCAAGACCTTCTCGTTTGCGGATTTCGAGGAGTGCTCGCAGTTCTTCAAGGGGTTGATCAACCTCTTCCGCCAGATGAACTACTCGGAGTGGAAGTCGGAGAAGTTCGAGAACTACAAACGACAGATCGAAGAGTATGTGAGTGAAAAAAACAACTAAGCCATGACAACACGCGCATTTCAGAAGATATATACCCGCATTGACAACATCACCAAGGCCACGGTGACGCTCCGGGCCCAGGGGGTCGGCAACGACGAACTGGCCACCGTGGGCGGCAAACTGGCCCAGGTGGTGAAGATTATGGGCGAGAACGTGACGCTTCAGGTTTTCGCCGGCACCGAGGGCCTCGCGACCGATTCGGAGGTCATCTTCCACGGCGAACCGCCGAAGTTGCGAGTTTCGGACGCCCTGGCCGGGCGCTTCTTCAACGCCTACGGCGAACCGCTCGAGGGCGGTGAGATCGTCGAGGGCGAGGCCCGCGAGATCGGCGGCCCGACGGTCAACCCCTTCAAGCGTATCCAGCCCTCGGAGCTCATCGCAACGGGTATCGCCGGCATCGACCTCAACAACACGATCGTCACGGGCCAGAAGATCCCCTTCTTCGCCGACCCGGACCAGCCCTACAACGCCGTGATGGCCAACGTGGCCCTGCGTGCCAAGGCCGACAAGATCATCCTGGGCGGCATGGGTCTGACGAACGACGACTTCCTCTACTTCAAGTCAGTCTTCGAGAATGCCGGTGCGCTGGACCGCATCGTCTCGTTCGTCAACACGACGGAGAATCCGCCGGTCGAGCGTCTGCTTGTCCCGGACATGGCGCTGACGGCGGCCGAATACTTCGCCGTCGACAAGGGCGAGAAGGTGCTGGTGCTGTTGACGGACATGACGCTCTACGCCGATGCCCTGGCCATCGTCTCGAACCGTATGGACCAGATCCCCTCGAAGGACTCGATGCCCGGATCGCTCTATTCGGATCTGGCGAAGATCTACGAGAAGGCCGTGCAGCTGCCCAACGGCGGTTCGATCACCATCATCGCCGTGACGACCCTTTCGGGCGGCGACATCACGCACGCTGTGCCCGACAACACGGGTTACATTACGGAGGGTCAGTTGTTCCTGCGCAACGATTCGGATACGGGCAAGGTGATCGTCGACCCGTTCCGTTCGCTGTCGCGTCTGAAGCAGTTGGTCATCGGCAAGAAGACGCGTGAGGACCATCCGCAGGTGATGAACGCCTGCGTGCGTCTGTATGCCGACGCAGCCAACGCCAAGACGAAGCTCGAAAACGGTTTCGACCTGTCGGACTACGACGAACGGGCCCTGAAATTCGCCCGCGACTACTCGGAAAAACTGCTGGCGATCGACGTCAACATCGGCATCACGGAGATGCTCGACACGGCGTGGAGCCTCTTTGCGAAGTACTTCTCGAAGGAGGAGGTCGCCATCAAGGAGGAACTCATCAGGAAATACTGGAAGGAGGCGTAAAAGAAGATGGCCATCAAGTTCCAATACAACAAGACCTCGCTGGGCGAACTCGGTAAGCAGCTGAAAATGCGGCAGAAGGCCCTTCCGACGATCAAGAGCAAGGAGTCGGCGCTGCGTTCCGAGGTGAAGAAGGCGAAGGACTCCGCAGGCGACTACCGTCGGCAGCTCGAAGCCCTGAAGGCCGAGTACGACTACATGGTGTCGTTGTGGGGAGAGTTTGACAGTGACCTGCTCCGCATTGCGGATGTGGATCTGGCCGAGCGCAAGATCGCCGGTGTCCGCATCCCCGAGCTGGAGGGGGTCCGCTTCGAGGAGAAGGCCTACGACCTCTTCTCCTCGCCGGCGTGGTTTGCCGACGGGGTGGGGATCCTCAAGCGGCTGGCACGCCTGGGCCTCGAATACGAGGTCTATGTGCGGCGCATGGAGCTGCTGGATTTCGCCCGCCGCAAGACCACGCAGAAGGTGAATCTCTACGAAAAGGTGCAGATCCCGGGCTATGAGGATGCCATCCGCAAGATCAAGCGCTTCATGGAGGACGAGGAGAACCTTTCGAAATCGGCCCAGAAGATCGTCAAAAACAAACAACAGGCTGCCGGGGAGGGCGCTCTGCTATGATAGCCAGAATGTCGAAATACGACTTTGTGCTCTATGCGGCACAGAGCGGGGATTTCATCGCCCGGCTGCGTGAGCTCGGGCTGGTGGACATCACCACCACGGGGTGGGAACCCTCGGAGGAGGACCGGCAGCTGCTGCTCGACATCGAGGGTTGCACGAAGGCCGCGGAGTTCCTCAAGGCGTTCCGCGCCGACAGAAGCCACGATGCCCTGCGCGGCGAACCCTTTGCCTCGGGGCGCGAGGCCTACGAACACTATGCCGCGGCGCAGCGCGAAGCAACCGCCATCCGCACGGAGATCGCACGGCTGGAGAAGGCGGCCGACGAGTTGCGTCCGTGGGGCGCGTTCGATGCGGAGCGCACGGCGCAGCTGGCGGCCGACGGCGTTGTGCTGCGTTATTTCTCGGTGCAGCGCAGTACGTTCGACAAGATGAAGGAGGAGTGGGCGGACAGCTATACGCTCTCGGAGATCTCGCGCACGGATGCTGCGGTATGGTTCGTCGTGGTGACGGCTCCGGGTGAGGAGGTGGCCATCGACGCCCAGGAGATGAAGACCCCTCAGATGGATATCCGCGAGGCGGAGCGCCGTCTGGCGGCCGAGCGGGAGCGTCTGTCGGCGCTCGACGCGGAATTTGCCCGCGTGGCGGCCTCCGAAGAGCTGCTGGCACAGTATGCCGCCGAACTCAGGGAGCGGCTGCAGGGCGTGCGCGTCGAGGCGACGGCCCGGCACGAAGCCGACGGCTCGCTGGTGATCATGGAGGGGTGGGCCGAGACCGAAACCTCGGCGAAGGTCGACGCGCTGCTCGAGGCGTACCCCAATGTCGTCTGGCTCAAGAGCGATCCGACGCCCGAGGACGATACGCCCGTCAAGCTGAAGAACAACCGCTTTGCGCGGATCTTCGAGATGATCGGCGACCTCTACGCCCGGCCGAAGTACGGCACGCTGGATCTGACGCCCTTCTTCGCGCCGTTCTACATGCTCTTCTTCGGCATCTGTCTGAACGATGCCGGATACGGTCTGGTATTGCTGGCCGCGGGACTCTTCATGCTGCACAAGTTCCGCGAGCCGGGCATGATGCGCCGCGCCGCGTGGTTCGCCACGCTGTGCGCCCTGACGACGGTCGTCTTCGGCGCCATCTGCGGCTCGTTCTTCGGTCTGAGCCTCAACGAGTACTTCCCCTCGATCCCGTTCTTCGACTTCCAGGGCAAGTTCTTCATCATCTCGCTGGTGATCGGTCTGGTGCAGATCCTTTTCGGCATGGCGCTCAACATCTGGACGACGACGCGCTGCTTCGGCATCACGCACGCCTTCGGGCAGTTGGGATGGTTCATCATCCTCGTCTCGTGCTCGCTGGCCGTGGCGCTGCCCATGGCCGGGATCACGATTCCGGGCTTCACGTCCGGGTCGGTGGCCTTCTACGTGGCGCTGGGAATCGGCGGTGTGCTGCTGCTGGTGCTCAACAACCCGCGGCGCAATCCGCTCGTTAACGTCGGAGCCGGACTGTGGGATCTCTACAACAACATCACCGGCCTGCTGAGCGACGTGCTGTCGTACATCCGTCTGTTCGCCATCGGACTGTCGGGCGGTGTGCTGGCACTGGTCTTCAATACGCTGGCCGAGGGCTTCGTCCCCGAGGGCGCCAACATCGTGGTGCGGCTGCTGGTGATGATTCCGATCCTGCTGATCGGCCACGGCATCAACCTCTTCATGTCGACCATCTCGTCATTCGTTCACCCGATGCGACTCACCTTCGTGGAGTTCTTCAAGAACGCCGGCTTCGAGATGGCCTCGCGGTCGTTCGACCCCATCCGCAAAATGGACAAGACAAACGAATAAACAAAACAATAATCAAAAACTTTTCAAAACACTATGGAAACAACAACAGCATTGGTAATGGCTTACGTCGGCGTAGCGTTGATGGTGGGCCTGGCGGGCATCGCATCCTCCATCGGAACGGCCATCGCAGGCATGGCTTCGGTCGGTGCCATGAAGAAGAACGGCGACGCCTTCGGTAGCTACATGATCCTCTCGGCGCTCCCCGGTTCGCAGGGCCTCTACGGCTTCGTCTGCTTCTTCCTCGTGCAGGGCGGACTGACCAACCCGACGATGACGCAGGGCGCAGCCATTCTGGGTGCCGGTATTCTGGTCGGTATCGTCAATCTGGCTTCGTCGATCTATCAGGCGAAGATCTGCGCCAACGGTATCGCCGCCATCGGAAACGGTCACGACGTGATGGGTAAGACGCTGATTCTGGCCGCCTTCCCGGAGCTGTACGCCATTCTGTCGGTTGCCGCCACCTTCCTGATCGCCACGCTCGACGGCGTGAATCTCTTCTAAGGAGGCGCATTCCCGCGATGCAAAAAAGCCTCGTCCATTTCGGACGGGGCTTTTTACGTGTTGGGGGGGCAGAATCGGCACGCCGGGGCAGAACCCGCGGACAGAGGCGGAATCGGCGGGCGGGAGGGAGCATCGGCGGGCAGAGGCGGAATCGGCGGGCGGGGGGGGGAGCATCGGCGGGCCGGCTGGGCGGTGAGGTGCGGGCATCCCAATTGTGGCAATGCGGATGACACTCTCATACGAGCCCCATGCGCGACACCCTCGTACGTGTGCCCATGTGCGACTCTCTCATACGGGCGTCCTTTACGACTCCCCACATACGTGCGTCCGCGCACGATACCAGCCCCCCCCCTCCGGAATTACCGGCCGCGGCGGCGCGAGGAGTGGCTCACCTTCGGCCCTGAACCTTTGTCAGAGGCCTTGCCTTTGCCCTTGCCGCGGCTGCGGTCGTCGGACGATCCGGAGCGGCGGTTCGGCAGTCCGGGCAGCAGCAGCTCGAAGTCGAGCTGGCGCTTCTGCAGGTCGGCCCGCTTGACGCGGATCCGCACGGGGCTGCCCAGCGTCAGCTTGATGCCGGTCGAGCGCCCGATCACCTCGTACTGCTGTTCGTCGAAGAGGAAGAAGTCGCCCGGAATATCGCGCAGGGAGGACATGCCCTCGATGTGGGTCTCGTCCAGTTCGACGTAGATGCCCCATTCGGTGAGTCCCGAGACGTGGCCGTCGAACTCCTCGCCGATGTGCTCCTTCATGAACTCGACCATCTTGTACTTGATCGAGGCGCGTTCGGCCTCGGCGGCGATCACCTCGCGCTCCGATGCCCGCACGCAGAGCTCCTCGACGGGATCCTTCGGTACCGACTTGCCGCCCTCGAGGTAGCGGGCCAGCAGCCGGTGGACCATCATGTCGGGATAGCGGCGGATCGGTGAGGTGAAGTGCGTGTAGTAGGGGAAGGCCAGACCGTAGTGGCCGATGTTGTCGGTCGAGTAGTAGGCCTTGGCCATCGAGCGCACGGCCATCGTCGTGACGGCGTTCTCCTCGGTTGAACCCTTGACCTGCTTGAGAAGTTTGTTCATCTCCCGGGCCACGGCGCGTCCCTTCGAGGCCTTGAAGATGTGGCCGAAGCGGAGGATGAACTGCCGGAAGCGGTCGAGCTTCTCCTCGCTGGGCGAGTCGTGGACGCGGAAGACCATCGTGCGGGGCACGGCGCGCCCCTTGTCGTTGCGGCGATGGGCGCAGAATTCGGCCACGCGCCGGTTGGCCAGCAGCATGAACTCCTCGATCATCTGGTTCGACTCCTTCTGCTCCTTGAAATAGACGCCCAGCGGCTTGCCGCTCTCGTCGAGCTTGAACTTCACCTCCTCGCGTTCGAAGGCGATGGCGCCGTTCTTGAAACGCTGGGCCCGCATGGCCTGGGCCAGGCGGTTGAGCGTGAGGATCTCCTCGGCGTAGTCGCCCCGGCCGGTCTCGATCACCTCCTGCGCCTCGGCGTAGGTGAAGCGGCGGTCGGAGTGGATCACCGTGCGGCCGAACCACTCGTCGAGGATCTCCAGGTTCTCGTTCATCGTGAAGACGGCCGAGAAGCAGAGGCTCGTCTCGTTGGGCCGCAGCGAGCAGAGCTCGTTCGAGAGGCGCTCGGGGAGCATCGGAACGGTGCGGTCGACCAGATAGACCGACGTGCCGCGTTCGACGGCCTCGTCGTCGAGCACCGAGTGGGGCTTGACGTAGTGGGTGACGTCGGCGATGTGGACGCCGATCTCCCAGACGCCGTCGCGCACCTTGCGGACCGAGAGGGCGTCGTCGAAGTCCTTGGCGTCGGCCGGGTCGACCGTGAAGGTCACCACCTGGCGGAAGTCGCGCCGGCTGGCGATCTCACGGGCCGTGATGCTGCCGTCGATGGCCTTGGCCGCCTCCTCGATTTCGGGTTCGAAGCGGTAGGGGAGCTCGTATTCGGCCAGGATGGCGTGCATCTCCGTATCGTTGTTGCCGGCGATGCCCAGCCGCTCGACCAGTTCGCCCACGGGGCTCTTGCTGCCGGGCTGCCAGTCGACAATGCGCACGACGACCTTCTCGCCGTCGCGCACGTCGGGATAGGCGCGTTTCGAGAGGTAGATGTCCATCGGCATGCGGCGCGAGTCGGCCCTGACGAAGATCTGGTGGGCGCCAACCTCGGCCACGCCGACGTAGGGCTTGTGACACCGTTCGAGGATGCGCGTCACCTCGCCCTCGAACTTGCCGTTGCGGCCGCGGTGGATGACGGCCACCTCGACGCGGTCACCGTCCAGCGCATTGGCCGTGTTGCGCGGGTTGACGAAGATATCCTCCTCCTGCCCCTCGACCTCGACGTAGACGGCTCCCGACTGCGTCATGCTGGCCACACCCTCGTAGAGCGGGCGGTGCTGTTGCGAGAGGCGGTACTTTTCGCGCGAGCACTCCTCGACGATCCCCTCGTCGAACAGCCGGCTGAGGATCTCGAACGTCTCGCGGCGCCCCTCCTTCGAGGCTCCGCCCGAGACCGATGCCAGGTATTTGAGCGTGAACTGCGTGTTGGGAAAATCGCGGAACATGTGAAGAATGATCTCTTCACGGGCCGATCGCTTGTTTTTGGCCCTCTCTTTCGGGGTCCGTTGTTGTCTCTTGTTCATATCGTGTGTCTTTATTTTTCGAGAATCCGCAGGGCCAGTTCGTGCATGAAGGCGATGCCCGGTTCGATAGCCCCCTCGTCGGGAAGGAACGTCGCCGTGTGGGAGCGTCCGGCCGCGGCGCCGACCCCGAGGCGGTAGAAGAGCGATGGATACTCCCGGCAGTAGAAGCCGAAATCCTCGGCCGTGGTCCGCAGCGGAAGCATCTCGATGTGGCACCCTTCGTGGCGGGCGATGGCCACGGCCAGTTTGACGAGGATCTCGTCGTTGACCACGCACGGGTAGCCGTGGCTGATGTCCACGCGGGTCTTCACGCCGCGGCGCGCATCGATCTCGGCGGCGATGTTGGCGATGCGCTGGTGGAGGATCTTGCGCTGGCGTTCGTCGAACGTGCGCAGCGTCCCCTCCATGTAGACCTCGTCGGGGACGATGTTCGTGGCGCCGAGGGCCTCGACGCGGCCGATCGACAGCACGCACTCCTCGCCGTTGAGGGCTACCAGCCGCGTGAGCAGTTCGGCTCCGGCGGCCACGGGGTCCTTCAGCAGCTGGCGCATGGCGCCGTGGCCGCCCGTTCCGTGGATCCGCAGCCGCAGTTCGTCGCTCGAGGCCATGTACTTTCCGGCTCGAAATCCGAAGCTGCCGACCTCGAGCTGCGCATCGACGTGTTCGCCCACCACGGCGCGGATGTCATACCCCTCGAAGGGCTTTTCGGCCAGCACGAGCGATGCGCCGCCCGGGTTGCACTCCTCGCCGGGCTGGAAGAGCCCGAAGAGCGTACCGCGGAAGTCGGGCCGGGCGGCCATGCGCTGCAGCACGCCGTAGAGGACGGCGGCATGCATGTCGTGGCCGCAGGCATGCATCACGCCGCGACGCTGCGAATGCCACGTACAGTCGTTCTGTTCGTCGATCGGCAGGGCGTCGATGTCGGCCCGCAGCACGACGGCGCGGCGGTCGTCGGCCACACTTTTCGATCCGCGGATCGAAGCCAGGACGCCGGTCCCGGCCACGCGTCGATGAGCGATCCCCAGCGCATCGAGCCGCTCTTCGATATAACGGGCCGTCTCCTGCTCCTGGAACGAGAGTTCGGGATGGGCGTGCAGATGGCGTCGGAATTCGACGGGGGTTATCTCCTTGTTACTTTCCATATAACCTTTGAAAGAAAATAGCTTGTCGGAGGCCGCTCCCCGGACGAATCGTCCGCCCGGTGCGTGACTCCGCGTTGTTCTCCTTTCGGGGCGGGAGGGCGGTCAGGTCTGTTTCCCGGCCCGGACGCACCCCCCCCCTCTTTGATCAGAAGAGCGCCGAAACGATCTTCTGAATGTTTGTTGTGCGGCTCATTGTATAATAGTGCAGCACCGGGACGCCGGCGGCCATCAGTTCGCGGCTCTGGGCGATGGCCCATTCGGTGCCGATCTCGCGGGCGTTTTCGGGGTGGGCCTTCACCTCGCGGGCCAGCTCCTCGGGGATCGAGACGTGGAACGTCTCGGGCAGCACCTCCAGATGGCGGGGCGTCGACAGCGGTTTCAATCCGGGGATGATCGGTACGGTGATCCCCGCCTCGCGGCAGCGGCGCACGAAGTCGAAGTACTTGCGGTTGTCGAAAAAGAGCTGCGTGATGACATACTCGGCGCCGGCGTCGATCTTGGCCTTCAGGTGGGCGATGTCCGAGGTGATGTCGCGCGCCTCGAAGTGGACCTCGGGGTAGCCGGCCACGCCGATCGAGAATTTCGAGTGGTGGCACTCCTCGACCTCGCCGTCGATGAAGCGGCCGTGGTTCATGTCGTCGATCTGCCGCACCAGGTCGATGGCATGGGCATGGCCCTGCGGATGGGGCATGAAGCGGCGTTCGTTCTGCGACTTGTCGCCGCGCAGCGCCAGCACGTTGTGCAGTCCGAGGAAGTCCATGTCGATGAGCGTGTCCTCGATGTCGTATTTCGACAGCCCGCCGCAGATCAGGTGCGGAACCACCTCCACGCCGTAGCGCTGCTGGATGGCCGCCGAGATGCCGACCGTGCCGGGGCGCCGCCGCACGACGTGCCACTCGATGCTGCCGTCCTCGCGTACGGTCTCCTTGATAGCCTCGCGGTGGAACGTGATGTTGATGTAGGCCGGGCGGTAGGGCATCAGCGGCTCGATGGCGGCGAAGATCTTCTGGCTGCCGTCGCCCTTGAGCGGCGGCAGGAGTTCGAAGGCGAAGCGCGTGCGCTTCGTGGCGATGGCTTCGCGGATGATATCGACTACGTTCATGGCTGTGTCAGAGATTGTTGGGAATGAGTTTCTTGATCTGCTCGACCTCCATGCCGCGGCGGCGCGCATAGTCGAGCAGCTGCTTGGTGTCGATCGTCCCGACGGAGAAGTCCCCGCCGTCAGCGAACATCAGTCCGCAGATCGCCTCACCCGGATTGATCATCCAGTTCTCCGTCAGGCGCATGCCGGTCGTCGTTTCGACGGCCAGCAGGTCGAAGACCTCGCGCTTGAGCGAGTGGTCGGGCGCCGAGGGGTAGCCGAAGGCCACGCGGCAGCCGCGGTAGTGGCCGCGGATGATCTGCTGCGGGTCGATGCCGCCCTCGGTCTCGTAGCCCCACATCTGGCGCCGTACGAAGGTGTGCACCGCCTCGCCGAAGGCCTCGGTCAGCCGGTCGGCCAGCAGCTTCGACAGGATGGCCGAGTAGTCGTCGGCCTCCTTGCGGAAGCGCTCCTCGAGCTCCTTGAGTCCGATGCCGGCCGTCAGCGCAAAGCAGCCGATCCAGTCGTTCTGCGGGGCGATCCGGTCGGCCAGCGACTGGTTCTCCTCGCCGCGCGTCTGGTTGCGCAGCATCGAGAGCCGTTTTTCACGCCCCTTGGTGTCCGTGATGAGGATGTCGTCGCGCTCCGAGCGGGCCGGGAAGATCCCCACAACCCCCTGCAGCGTCAGCAGATGCTCCTCGCGGATCCGCTTCAGCAGCGCCTGGGCATCGTCGAAGAGCTTGCGAGCCTCGGGACCCTTCTCGGGGTGGTCGAGGATCTCCGGATAGCGACCCTTGAGCCCCCAGGCCGGGAAGAAGAAGTTCCAGTCGATGAAGGGCTCGGCATCCGAGATGTCGAAGTCGGGGAAGACCAGACGCCCCGTGTGGAGCGGCTTGACGGGTTCGTGAGGCGGCAGCCCGCGGCGCGCCTTGTGCACCTCGACGATCGGAATCAGATCGCGCTGGCGGAGTTTGCGGGCATACTCCTCGCGCAGCGCGGCCTGCTGCTGCTTCACCTCTTCGACATAGGCCTCGGAACGGTTGCCCAGCAGCCGGGCCAGGATCTGCGTGTTCTGGCTGGCGTTGGCCGAGTGGATGACCGCCCCCGAGTAGACCGGGGCGATCTTCACGGCCGTATGGAGATCCGACGTCGTGGCGCCGCCGATGATTACCGGAATGCGCAATCCGCGCCGTTCGAGCTCCTCGCAGATGTGGGCCATCTCGTCGAGCGACGGGGTGATCAGTCCGCTCAGCCCGATGACCTGCGCCCCCCACGCCACCGCCTCGTCGACGATGCGTTCGGCCTCGACCATGACGCCCAGATCGCGGATCTCGTAGCCGTTGCAGGCCATCACCACCGAGACGATGTTCTTGCCGATGTCGTGGACGTCGCCCTTCACCGTGGCCACCAGTACCTTGCCGGCCGAGTGGGTCGTGGTGGCGGCCCCCTGCTCGATGTAGGGGGTCAGCACCGCCACGGCGCGCTTCATCACGCGGGCCGTCTTCACGACCTGCGGCAGGAACATCTTCCCCGCACCGAAGAGTTCGCCGACCTGCTCCATGGCGGGCATCAGCAGCCGGTCGATCACCGCCATCGGGCTGTCCAGTTCGCGGTAGGCCTCCAGCGCATCCTCCTCGATGTGGTCGGCAACGCCCTTGAGCATGGCGTAGTCGATGCGTTCGCGGAGCGTGCCGCTGCGCCAGGCATCGGCCTGCTGCGGCTCCTGCTGCGCCGTCTGCTGCACCTGATGGGCATACTCCGTGAGGCGTTCCGAGGCATCGGGCCGGCGGCACAGCAGCACGTCCTCGACCCGTTCGAGCAGTTCGGGCTCGATCTGGCTGTAGACGCGCAGCATCTGCGGGTTGACGATCCCCATGTCCATTCCGGCGCGGATCGCATGGTAGAGGAAGGCCGAGTGCATCGCCTCGCGCACGGCGTTGTTGCCGCGGAAGGCGAACGAGAGGTTCGACACCCCGCCCGAGACCTTCGCCCAGGGCAGGTGCTCCTTGATCCAGCGTGTGGCGTCGATGAAGGCCTTGGCGTAGCCGTCGTGTTCGGGAATACCCGTCGCCACGGCCAGTATGTTGGGGTCGAAGATGATATCCTCGGCCGGGAATCCGTTGTCGGTCAGCAGGCGGTAGGCGCGCTGCGCCACCTCGATCTTGCGTTCGCAGGTGTCGGCCTGCCCGCGCTCGTCGAAGAGCATCACCACGGCGGCGGCTCCGTAGCGGTGGATTTCGGCCGCACGCCGCAGGAACTCCGCCTCGCCCTCCTTCAGCGAGATGGAGTTGACCACCGACTTGCCCTGCACGACCTCGAGGCCGGCGATGAGCACCTCCCACTTCGACGAGTCGATCATCACCGGCACGCGGGCGATTTCGGGCTCCGCGGCCATCAGGTTGAGGAACGTGCGCATGGCCTCCACGCCGTCGATCATGCCGTCGTCCATGCAGACGTCGACCACCTGCGCTCCGGCCTCGACCTGCGCCCGGGCCACCGAGAGGGCCTCTTCGTAGTTGCCCTCGCGGATGAGCCGCGCAAAGCGGGCCGAGCCGGCGACGTTCGTCCGCTCGCCGATGTTGATGAAGTTCGCCTCGGGGACCACCCGCAGCGGTTCGAGCCCGGCGAGCACCGTTTCGTGGCGCGTCTCGGGCAGCGGACGCGGGGTATATTGGTCGACGATTTTCGAGAGTTCGAAGATGTGGGCCGGAGTGGTTCCGCAGCAGCCGCCGACGATGTTGACCAGTCCGCGGCGCATGTACTCGCCCAGATCCTCGGCAAACATCGCCGGGGTCTCGTCGTAACCGCCCATGACGTTGGGCAGTCCGGCGTTCGGGTGAGCCGAGATGCGGGTCTGGGCCACCTTGGCCAACCGTTCGAGGTAGGGCATCAGCTGCCGGGCCCCGAAGCCGCAGTTCAGGCCGATCGACAGCAGCCGCGCGTGGGAGAGCGACGCGGCGAAGGCCTCGACGGTCTGTCCCGAGAGGGTGCGGCCGCTGGCATCGGAGAGCGTCCCGGAGACCATCACCGGGATCTGCCGCCCGAGTTCTTCACACAGGCGGTCGATGGCGTAGAGGGCCGCCTTGGCGTTGAGCGTGTCGAACACGGTCTCGACGAGCAGCACGTCGACTCCGCCCTCCACCAGTCCGCGGGCCTGGTCGGTGTAGGCGTCGACCAGCTGGCGGAAGGTCACCTCGCGGGCTGCGGGGTTGGCCACGTCGGCCGACATCGAGGCCGTGCGGTTCGTCGGGCCCATCGACCCGGCAACGAACCGCGGTTTCTGCGGGTTGCGCGCCGTGAAGGCGTCGGCCGCCGCGCGCGCCACCTCGGCGGCCGCGCGCGAGATCTCGCGGGCCAACCCCTCGAGCCGGTAGTCGGCCAGCGAGACGGCATTGGCGTTGAACGAATCGGTTTCGATGATGTCGGCGCCGGCCGCCAGGTATTTTTCGTGGATTTCGCGTACCACCTCCGGGCGGGTCAGCACCAGCAGGTCGTTGCAACCCTTGAGTTGCACCTCCCACGTGCGGAAGCGCTCGCCGCGGTAGGCCGCCTCGTCGAGTCCGTAACTCTGGACCATGGTGCCGAATCCGCCGTCGAGCAGCAGGATGCGGTGCTCGAGCAGCGCTTGCAGCGTCTTGTTTTTCGTTTCTGCGGGTATCATTGTTCGATGATCTCTATTTCGAAGAGTTTGCTCCAGTTCTTGCCCGTGACGAAGAGGCGTTTGGAGGCGGGGTCCCAGGCTATGCCGTTCAGCACGTCGGTCGAGGGGGTGCGCTCCCCGTCGGGCAGCAGCCCCGTGAGGTCGACCACCCCTTCGACGCGGCCCGTTGCCGGGTCGATGATGACGAGCTGGTCGGTCATGTAGACGTTGGCCCAGATGCGGCCGTCGATCCACTCCAGTTCGTTGAGGAAGGGGACCGGTTCGCCCTTCAGGGT